>JAEVZQ010000488.1 GCA_023392135.1 Pseudomonadota bacterium
ACCCAGGCCAAAGAGATGGCGGCGCAGGCCAAGGAAAAGGCGGAGAAGGCAGCCGGTGGTCCTGCCGGCCTGAAGATCATATTTTTGCTGGCGGGGGTCCTTGGGCTCGATGCGGCGGATAAGGCCACATTGTCGGCGGTCGCGGCGAGCCTGAAGGATGCCTTCCAGATCGGCAACACGGAGGTCGGACTCCTTATCTCCGCGACTTCTTTCGTCGGCGCGATTTTCACACTCCCATTTGGCGTTCTGGTTGACCGCATTCACCGGCGGAGCATTCTTCTGTTCGCCATCGCCCTGGGGACAGCGGCGATGGTCGTCAGCGGCTTTTCGGGATCGTTCACATTCCTGCTCATCACCCGCGTCTGCTTAGGCGCAGTCACCGCTGCCGCTGCACCGACGGTCGCCTCCCTGACAGGCGATTTCTTCCCGGCACGAATACGCGACAGAATATATGGAATGATCCTCGCCGGTGAGCTCGTCGGTACCGGCATGGGCATTCTCATTGGCGGAGAAGCGGCCTCCTGGATCAACTGGAGATGGTCCTTTTACCTGATGGCCATCCCCAGCCTCGTCCTCCTGTGGGCGATCTGGCGTTACCTGCCCGAGCCCAACCGCGGTGATCAGAGCTGGATCCAGCTCAACCGCAAGCGGGCGTCGGATGGTGGCGATCAGAACACAAGCCAATCGAGTGAGGTCCAACGACGGGTGCAGGAGGCAGACATACGTCCTCGGGAGGAGCTGATCCTGCATGAAGACCCAACCCGCAAAAGCCTGTTGTGGGCCATTCGATACCTGCTGAAGATTCCCACCTATGTGCTGCTCATTGCTGCGTCGGCGCTCGGCTATTTTTTCTTCGCAGGGGTACGAGCATTCGGGATGATCTATTTTACCGAGCACTATGACGTCACGACCGGTGCACTGAGCGCTTTGATTATCGTGGTCGGCGTCGGCGCCATCGCCGGCGTGCTGCTCGGTGGGCGCCTTTCAGGCTGGCTGTTGGAGCGGGGCCGGCTCGATGCCCGCATCATCGTGCCAGGAGCGGCGCTGTTCACGGCGGCGCTGTTCTTCGCTCCGGCGGTGTGGACGGGGAGCCTTGCCCTCGGTGTCACGCTTCTGACGTTCGGAGGTGCAGCACTTGCAGCTGCCAATGCGCCGATCGATGCGGCCCGGCTCGATATCATTCACCCTCGCCTCTGGGGCCGTGCAGAGTCCGGACGCATGGCGGTGCGAGCAGTTCTCGAGGGAAGCGCGCCCGTACTGTTCGGGTTCATCTCGACAATGCTTGGGGCTGGCACGATCGGGCTCGAACGAACATTTCTGCTGATGCTGATCCCGGTCGTCGTCGCTGCCTCGCTCGCCATTCCGGCCCGGCGTACCTATTTGCGCGACGTCGCGACAGCAGCCGCCTCGGCGGAGGCGACGGCCCCGACGCAACAGCGAGAGTTGAAGACTGGGGGTTCGTAACTGGAAACTGGCAATCAGGTATACGTGGGAGCTGGGTTTGCACCTGTCAGCCGAAATTCAGAGGCGGGCCATTCGCTCTCACCTGGGCCGCTATGAATCGCGGCTTCGGTTTGAATGGCCCTGACTAATTCGCACTGGCGGCGCTGGTCGCCGCCCGTGCATTCATGGTCATGGTTGCCCGCCAATCGGGAAAACCGTCCGCTGCCACGTGCTGTTCACGACCATCGCCATGCCCGCATAGAAGGCGAACAACGCCGATGCGCACAGGAACCAGCCGCCGATGGCGGAGATGACGCCCCAACCTTCCGGCGTGCCGGCCAGATAGGGGATGCCGATAAGCGTGAAGCCGACGCACAGCGTGGCGAAGACTGCCACCAACACCGCGTTGGTTCGCATAGCGGCAATGGCGAGTGCCAGGGAAATGAACCCGAACGACACGAGCAGGAAGCCCTGTATCACTGGCGCATCAGCGACCCCGATCAGGCTATTGCTTGCATCCATCGCGTAGAACAGCCCGAGGGCGGCGTAGAGAGCACCAAACGAGCAGAATGCCGTCGCCATCAGCACGTTGGTGCGGCGGTAGCCGTAAAGACCAGCTATGAACTGCGCCACGCCGGCAAACAGGAGCAGGATTGGGATCGTTGCCGTCAGTGTCGACGGCGGGAATGCAGCGATCGTCGCTCCGAATATCCAGCTTCCGGTGGCCAACGCCCATAATCCCATTGGGGCGGGATCAGCGATGCTAGCTGTCGCCCGCTCTTCGACGGCGGCGATTTCGGAATCGTCCAACTGCGTGACGACGGGTCCCCCCCGGGTCCAGTTTTCACGCCTCGCTCTGATGTGACTGACCTCAGCCATGATAGACTCCTTTAGCCATTTAGGATCTTCGTAATCCCTGCCAGATCAACGCGCCGAGGCGTAGAAAGTGGCGGAAGTTCCCCGCGCAGGGACGCGGCTTCTTGCAGCATCCAAGCACCCTCGCGATGCAGGACAGGCGCTGGTTTCTCGCGATCGAATTGTTGAGGTTAAACATTTTGTCGACGGACAACTTCGGCGCATGCCTGCCAGGGCAACCGCTGCTGGGGGTGATGGCCACGATCGCTCCGGTCATTCTCGTTTGGCGCGGAAAGAAAAGCGGAAATAAAATAGTAGGGGTCTTGCTCTGGCAAGGGTTTGCCAGCTTTCGCTGAAGGGTTCGCTCCGGCAGAGTGCGGAACGTTCGGCAGCCTCGCTGGTTGAGCGGCATGCATCGCAGGCTCGCCTGATTGATTCTGGAACATCAACCGGGTCTGACGTGGAACTCACCTTTTCCGCGCTATTCTTTTTCTCCGTCGCCGTGCTCATCGCACGAGCATGGCAGCAGCGGTCGCATTTCCGGGTGCTCGCTCCGGTGCCGGCAGATCCAGAATTGGCTCCGTCTGTTTCGGTGATTATTCCAGCACGCAACGAGGAATCGAAGATCGGAGACTGTATAAAGGGGCTTGTCTGCCAGACTTATCCGCGCTCGCGTTTTAGAGTGACCGTGGTAAACGACAACTCTACCGACGGGACGCAGGCCATCGTGGCTGCCATCGCGCGAACCTGCTCCTGCATTTCGGTCACGCCGGCGCCGCCGCTGCCACCCGGCTGGACAGGCAAGTCGCATGCCTGTTGGTTCGGTACCCAGCTCGAGCCCGATTGCGAATGGTTCTGCTTTCTCGACGCCGACACCCGCCCCCGGCCCGAGCTTCTGGCAAGCGCTCTGGCCGCTGCCCGGCAGGATCACCTGGATTTCCTTTCGCTTGCGCCCCGCCAGGAGCTGGGCAGCATCGCCGAGCGTTTGGTCATGCCGTGCGGATTTTACTTTCTGGCATTTACGCATGACGTGAGAAATCCGCTCGACCATGGAAGCGATCATGCGACGGCGTGTGGCCAATTCATCCTGGTACGCCGGTCCGTTTACCTGGACATCGGCGGGCATTCCGCGGTTGCCACTGCCTTGAGCGAGGACGTCGCACTGGCACGAGCAGTAAAGCGCGGGGGTTGGCGGACGGCCATGTTCGGTGGCGAGCGGCTGCTCAGTGCGCGCATGTACGATTGCTACGCGAGCCTGCGGACCGGAGTGACACGCAATCTGGTCGATATGCTGGGAGGGCCGGTCCGCTCACTGGCCATTGCCTCGGCCGCTATCCTCCTGGCCTGGGCGGCCATCATATTGCCGATTTCAACCATGCTGACCTGGAATCCGAGGACGCCCGACCTTGCCGCAATTCTTTTTGCTTGCGCTGCCTCTGTCGCCGCGTTCGCATTCCATATTGCCGGCGCGCGTCACTTTGGTATTCCTGCGTGGTATGGTCTCCTTTTTCCGATCGGCTACACGGTTGGAGCGAAGCTCGTAGTTGAAAGCGTCTGGCGACGGCGAACCGGTCGCGTTGTCTGGAAGGACCGCACCTACTCTGGTGAGCGCCAGGCGGAACTGCGCTCTACCGCGGCCTCCTCTTCCTGCTCCCAGGGCTCATGACCGAGCACCTGCGTCGCATCTCCGGGCGCAGCATGATGCTCGTCGTCCTTGCGATCGGGGTTGTAGCGTATGCTGCCCGGCCGATTCTGCTGCCGTTCGTCGTCGCCGGGGTGCTCGCTTTCGTTTGCACACCCCTCGTGAACTGGATCAGCTCACGAACGGGGATATGGCGGGCGCTCGCGGCCGCGGCCGTATTCATCGGCGTGCTCGGCATTCTCGGCGGCTTCGGCTACGTGGCGATCCCTCGTATCTGGAGCCAGGCGCTGAGGGTCATCACAAATCTCGAAGATATCATTCAATCTGCGATTACCGGTGTGATCGGCAGCCAGCCGGTCACCATACTCGGACAGACAATCAATCCGCAGGACCTGGCCCAAAGGGCTCTGGGAGCCATTCGAGAGTGGCTCATTCAGCCCGGACGCTTGGTCACCATTGCCGGCCTGAGCTTCGTCTCGATGTTCGGGATGATTCTTACGGTCGTTTTATTTGCTTATATGCTCTTCGATGGCCCCGGCATCGAGCGCGGCATGCTCTGGCTCGTTCCGCCGCAGCAGCGGTCATTTGCCCGCGATCTGTGGGGAAGAGTCGATCCCGCGCTACGCCGTTACTTTGTCGGGCTGGCCATCGTCGTCCTCTATACGTCGACTGCAGCGTACATCGGCCTGGGGAT
>JAEVZQ010000471.1 GCA_023392135.1 Pseudomonadota bacterium
GGCGGGAAGCTAACCCGGCCCATAAACTTTGCAGCTTAGAGCGTGCGAGCATAATCCAGGGAGGAAATGGTATGGCGCGAGTTCATCGTCGCGAATTTTAGAAACTGTCCGGCGCCGGCGCGATCGCTGCCAAGTCGGGCGGAATGGCTGCCGTCCTCGCTTCCGGGCAGGCCCCAGCCTATGCGCAAACCACGACTGTGCACTGGCTCAGATGGAATGACTTCGTGCCGGCCTGCGATCAGCTCCTGCGGGAGAAGCTGTTCCCGGAAGCAGAAAAGGCCCTCGGCATCAAGGTCAATTTCGAGACCGTGAACGGCAACGACCTGCAGCCGCGGATTACGTCCGCCATTCAGGCCGGCTCGGGCCCTGACATCATCATGCTCTTCAACAACCACCCGCACCTCTACAAGGCGAGCCTTGTCGATCTGAGCGACGTCGCGGACGTGGTTGGAAAGGCGCAAAACGGCTTCTACGCTATTTCGAAGGGCAACTGCAGCGCCGACAGCAAGTGGATGGGCATCCCCATGGCCATCATCGGCGCGATGAATGCCTATCGCAGCTCGGCCTTCGCCGAGGTCGGCTACAATGAATTTCCCAAGACATGGGACGAATACCGGGATGCCGGGAAAAAGCTGAAGGCGAAAGGGCTGCCGATCGGCCAGGCGCTCGGGCAATCGTTCGGCGACCCCCCAACGTTTGCTTATCCGCTGATGTGGGCCTATGGCGGTGTCGAGATCGACGATAATGGAAAAGTCGCCCTCAACTCGAAGGAGACGGTCGAGGCGGTGAAGTATATGACCGCAGCCTGGAAGGACGCCTACGATGAAGGCGGTCTGGCCTGGGACGACTCCAACAACAACCGTGCCTTCCTATCCGGCACGATCTGCTCGACCCTGAACGGCGGATCGATTTATGTCGAAGCCGTGCGCAAGGCCGACCAGTACCAGACAGCCGACGGCAAGCCGATGAAGGATGACATTCGGCACGCGCCGCTACCAGCCGGCCCCAAGGGGCAGTTCGGGTTCCATACGTTCACCTCGCACGTGATGCCGTCCTACTCCAAGAACCAGTCCGCGGCCAAAGAGCTGCTCAAGTTCGTGCACGCCAATCAGAACTATGAGCAGTGGTTCACGACGGCCAAGGGGTATTACACGCCAGGTACCGCGAGCTGGGAGACCCACAAGATGTGGGACGAGAACCCGGTGATGAAGCCGTTTGCCATCGCGGGCAAGCTGGGCCAAATCCCGGGCTACAAGGGCCCCCCGAATGCCAAGGCGGCTGAGGTGCTTTCGAAATATCTGATCGTGAATATGTTCGCCGAGGCGATCAAAGGCGCGAGCCCGGAAGACATCGTAAAGCAAACCCACGCCGAGTTGAAGAAAATCTACGAGTCGTGATGCTGCAATGACGGGTGCCGTTCGCAACCCGCATTGAGGCTCGGATCGCCGCATCTTCGAGGTGAGGCGATCGCAATCAGCACGTATTCGTAAGAGATCGACAGATGGCGATACTCACTGCCGACACGGTGGCCGCCAAGGTGTCGCCACGCCGGCGGCTTTTGGAGGATGAGCGCTGGCTGGCTCTCGTTTTGCTGCTGCCGACGGCCGTCCTCCTGGGGCTCTTTATTGCTTATCCGTTTGTCAGGGGGATCATCCTCGCAGTCACGAACGCCCGGGTCGGCATTCCCGGCGAGTTCGTCGGACTGGAGAACTTTCAGCGACTGGCCAACGACCCGATTTTCTACCGGGTGGTCTGGAATACCGTCTGGTACACGGCGGTAACCACGGTATTCAAACTGGGATTGGGTTTGTGGCTGGCGCTTCTGCTCAATCGCAGCTTCAGGGGAAAGGCCTACATCCGGGCCTTCATTTTGCTGCCATTCATCATCCCGACGGTGCTTTCCACGTTCGCCTGGAAATGGATGTTCGACCCCACGTTCAGCGTTTTGAACTGGCTGATGTATCACCTCTCGATCATCGACCGGCGGATCAACTGGCTAGGCGATGGCGATTTGGCGATGGTCTCCATCATCATCGTCAACATCTGGCGGGGCGTTCCCTTCTTTGCAATCAGCCTGCTGGCCGGGCTACAAACCATCAGCCCGGATCTGAATGAGGCGGCTGCGATCGATGGGGCAAAACCATTGCAGCGGTTCTGGCACATCACATGGCCGCTCCTGCTTCCGGTCACCATGGTCGTGGTGCTGTTCTCCGTGATCCAGACCTTTGCCGACTTCCAGATCGTCTACGTGATGACCGGCGGTGGCCCCGCCAATGCAACGCACCTCTTTGCGACCTACGCCTACCAGCTTGGTGTCGGAACAGGACTGTTGAGCCAGGGGGCAGCGATCTCGCTCGCCATGTTCCCAATTCTGTTCCTGATCGTCGTTGTCCAACTCCTTTACATTCGCCGGGTGGAGATCCGCTAAGACATGATCGAAGGTGCTATCTGGAGACGCTGGGTCTATTTCCGTATCCCGCTGTTCCTGTTCATCCTGATCCTTCTGTTCCCATTCTACTGGATGCTGATCACGTCATTCAGGCCGGATGGCGAGCTTTATCGCCCCTGGAACGCGGTGAATTACAACCCGTTCTGGACATGGAAGCCGACGCTCGTTCACGTCCGGTATCTGCTGCAGCAAACGATGTTCGTGACATGGCTGTGGAACACGATGTTCATCGCCATCGTCTCCACGGCCATCTCGCTCATTTGCGGAGTTTTCGCGGGCTATGCACTTTCCCGCTTGAATTTTCGCTTTGCCGGATTCCTCGGCACCGGCATTTTCATCACCTACCTGGTGCCGCAGACGCTTCTCTTCATTCCGCTGTCGGAGATCATCCGGACCTACCGGCTGGGCGACACGCCCTGGTCGCTCATCCTGACCTATCCCACGTTCCTGATCCCCTTCTGCACCTGGCTGATGATGGGCTACTTCAAGGCCATCCCCAAGGAGCTGGAGGAGTGCGCGCGCATCGACGGCGCCTCGCGCTGGCAGGCAATGCTCTACATCATCGTGCCGGTCGCCGTTCCGGGCATTCTATCCGCCGGCATTTTTGCATTCACGCTTTCGTGGAACGAGTTCATCTACGCGCTCGTGTTCCTCTCGTCGCCGGAACAGAAGACGGTGCCCGTCGGTGTCGTTTCCGAGCTCATCCGCGGTGATGTGTTCTTCTGGGGCCCGCTGATGGCAGGCGCGTTGCTTGGCTCGATTCCCGTAGCGCTCGTCTACTCGTTCTTCGTCGAGCATTACGTGTCGGGCCTGACCGGCTCGGTGAAGGGTTGAAAGCGGGTCGTGTGAAGGTAGTCGGAAAATGGCGCAGGTCGTCCTGAAGCAGATCAACAAGTTCTATGACAGCGTGCACGCCGTCAAAGACGTCAATCTCACGATCCACGACAAGGAGTTCATGGTCTTCGTCGGCCCGTCAGGTTGCGGAAAGACCACGACGCTACGAATGGTGGCAGGCCTCGAGGCGATCAGCTCCGGAAACATTTTGATCGGTGAGCAGATCGTCAACGAGCTGCCGCCGATGGATCGCGACATTGCCATGGTATTTCAGAATTACGCGCTCTACCCACACATGAGCGTATTCGACAATATGGCCTTCGGCCTGAAAATGCGAAAATTCGACCGGCCCGAAATCAAACAGCGCGTGAAGCAAGCTGCAGACATCCTGGGGATCGAGCAGCTCCTCGATCGCAAACCCCGCCAGCTTTCCGGCGGCCAGCGCCAGCGTGTTGCGCTCGGCCGTGCGATCGTCCGCCACCCGCAGGTGTTCCTTTTCGATGAGCCGCTGTCGAATCTCGACGCCAAGCTGCGCGTGCAGATGCGGGTCGAGCTCAAGAAGCTTCACGATCGCCTCGGCACGACGGCGATTTACGTCACCCACGACCAAGTCGAGGCTATGACTTTGGGTGATCGTGTCGTGGTCATGCGGGATGGTTGGGTGCAGCAGGTTGGTGAGCCACTGGAGCTTTACAATTCCCCCGCCAACAGGCTCGTCGCCGGCTGCATCGGCTCGCCCGCTATGAATTTTTGTAACGCGACGGTGCAGGACGAGGCTGGCGCGCTCTGGCTCGCGAACAGCGGCATGCAGATCAGCGTGCCTGATCGGAGCGTCGGACGACTGCGCAATTATGTCGGGCGTGATGTTACCTTAGGGATGCGCCCGGAAGATTTGCGCGTCGCCAACTCCGCCGACCCGGCGGGATGTTGCTTCGATGCCGTCGTCGAGGTCGTCGAGCAGCTAGGCTCGGAGATCCTGCTGGACGTCTCCGTTGGCCACGACACCATGGTCGCAGCCGTCGAGCCGAGCTTGAGGACAAAGGTCGGCGAGAAGCTGCAGCTCGCAGTCAATCCCGACCGCCTGCATTTCTTCGACGTGGAGTCCGAGGCTACGATCTGACCCATGATCGAAGGGTAGCGTAGCCGCCGCGCCAGGTGCATTGTTCGTGTCATCGATCCGGCCTCGTCAATGGGAGCCGGAAAAGTGCAGTGCGAACCAGCAAGTGGGCGGATATGCCGGAGACGATTGCTTTCGTCGGGCTCGGGGCCATGGGGCTACCGATGGCCCGAAACCTCGTGCAGAAACAATTTCGGGTGGTGGGGTTCGACGTCAGGACCGAGGCCGTCGCGAGCCTCATCGAGGCTGGTGGTCACGGTGCGAAGAGCGCGTCCGCGGCGGCCGAAGGCGCCAGTCACCTAGTCCTCATGGTTGTCAATGCGGATCAGGCCGAGCAGGTCCTCTTTGATCTCGGCGCGCTCGATGTGCTGGCCCCGCAAGCAACGGTCATGCTGATGGCGACCTGCCCGCCGGGTCGCGTTGCTGCCATGGCCAAGCGCGTCACCGAGACCGGCCGGAGCTTCGTCGATGCACCCGTATCGGGTGGAGTAGGCGGCGCGACCGCAGGCACGCTCACCATCATGGTCGGCGCGAAACAGGCCGACTTTGATCGGTCGAAATCCGTGCTCGAGGCCATGGGCTCGAACATCTATCATCTCGGTGAGGAGCCCGGGCAGGGTGCCGCGATGAAAACCATCAACCAGCTCCTCTGCGGGGTCCACATTGCGGCCGCTGCCGAGGGGCTGGCCCTTGCAGAGCAGGCGGGCCTCGATCCGAAGCTCGCTCAACAGATCCTCTCCGGGTCCGCAGCCTCGAGCTGGATGTTGCAGAACCGCGGCCCACGAATGGTGTCTGACGATGGCCAGGTCACGAGCGCCCTCGATATCTTCGTCAAGGACCTCGGCATCGTGCTGGAGGCGGGCCGCTCAGCGAGGATGGGCCTGCCTCTGGCGGCGGCCGCGCACCAGTTGTTCATTGCGGCATCAGGGCTCGGGCTTGGCAGCCGGGACGACAGTCAGGTGATCGAGATCTATCGTGCCCTCCGGCCGAAGACGTCGTAATACGCCTGAAGGCTTAGTGCTTAGTGCTGATCGGGGCATCGGGTTTCGGGGAAAAGACGATGAGTTCTAATGGGGGCGATGAAGCGTTCGACTATGTCATCATCGGTGCGGGGTCTGCCGGCTGCGTGCTTGCCAACCGGCTGAGCGCAGACCCGGGCGTGCGTGTGGCTCTGCTAGAAGCTGGTGGACGGGACCTCAATCCGTGGCTGCACGTCCCGGCGGGCTATTTCAGCACCATGTTCAACCCGAAGCTCACCTGGCAGTTCGGCGCAGGGCCGGAGCCCTACCTCGACGGCCGCATCGTGCCATAGCCGCGCGGGCGCGTTCTCGGCGGCACCAGTGCGGTGAACGGACTGCTCTACGTTCGCGGTCAGGCGCAGGATTTCGATACCTGGCGACAGCTCGGAAATGCCGGCTGGTCCTATCGGGACGTGCTG
>JAEVZQ010000474.1 GCA_023392135.1 Pseudomonadota bacterium
GCTTGATCTCGGGCTGGCCGAACTTGGCCGTATCGGCGGCGATGATGAAGTCGCACATCATGGCAAGCTCGCAGCCGCCGCCGAGTGCAAAGCCTGCAACGGCGGCAATCACCGGCTTGCGGCAGCGGGTGACACGGTCCCAGGTGCCGACGAAGTCCCCGAGGTAGGCCTCCATGTAGGACTTCGACTGCATCTCCTTGATATCGGCGCCGGCGGCAAAAGCCTTCTCGGACCCGGTGATGACCATGCAACCGATTTTGTCATCCGCCTCCCACGCATCGAGCGCCTGGTTCAGCTCGGCGATCAGTGCACTGTTGAGCGCATTCAGAGCCTGCGGCCGATTGAGCGTGATGAGACCAACCTTGCCGCGGGTCTCGACGATGATGTTCTGGTAAGCCATCGGTCGATTCTCACTTGATCTGTCGAAGGGCCCTGCCGTGCGGCGCCCGCTATTTCTGGCACTTCGCGCAGTAGAAGGTGGAGCGGCCCCCTTGCACGGTGCGTTGCACAATGCCCCGGCAGTGGGGTGTGAAGCAAGGCTCACCTTCGCGTCCGTAAACGTAGAACAAGTGCTGGAATTCGCCTGTGGAGCCGTCCGCCTGCCGGTAATCGCGCAACGTCGAGCCGCCGGCAGCGATGGCGTCGCGAAGAACGGAGCGGATGGCCTCCACGAGCCGCTCGGCCCGAGGCGTTGGCTTACCAGTGGCCGTTGCAAGGCTTGCCGCCGGGCGGAGGGGACTGAGCCGCGCCCGGTAAAGGGCCTCACAGGCATAGATGTTGCCGAGCCCGGCAACGATCCGCTGGTCCATGAGGAACGCCTTGAGATCAGTTTTCCGGCCGCGGGCCTTGGCGGCCAGATAGGTGGGGCTGAGCTCGTTGCCCAGCGGCTCGACGCCGAGCTTGGCGAACAACGGATGCTGCTCGAGCGTGGCCTCGGGCAGCAGCTGCATGAAGCCGAACCGGCGCGGGTCGTGATAGGTGATGACCGTGCCGTTCTCGAGCGTGAAAACGACGTGATCATGCGCCGGATCATCGCCGATGTCATAGACGAAATCGCCAAGCGGGACGGTGCTGCGGGAGCACGGAGCGGCGATGGTGAACCGGCCACTCATGCCGAGGTGCATGACGAGGACCTCACCGCTCGACAACCGCGCCAGCAGGTACTTCGCCCTCCGGCCAAGCGTGCGGATGGTTTGACCCTGCAGGCGCTCGGCGAAGTGCTCGGGGAACGGAAAGCGCAGATCCGGACGCCGCTGATCCACGTGGACGATGCTGTGGCCGGCGAGGACGGGCTCGAGCCCACGCCGGACTGTTTCCACTTCGGGCAGTTCTGGCACCCTGCTGCTCTCCCCCATATCATGTCGGCGTGAGCAGCATTAGCCCCGATAGCGAGGCCGCGCGAGGCCTGAGGACGTCGCGGTGCGATCAGTGGCGGCCAGCCGACGAGCGACGCTGCCCCGGCTCGCGCGTCTCAATCGGGGTGTGGGTGCCTTTGGGCGCCTCCTCACCGGCCGAAGGCGTGTCCATCGCGCCAAGGTGGTACGCGTAGACGAGCGATCCGCCGAGCCATCCGGTCACCAGGAGGACGAGAACCGTGACGATCGACAGCACGAGACCACCGCTGGCGACACCGGCTGCCGGGTCGCCCCAGCGGACGGCCAGATTGATGAAAACGAGCACGAGCGCGCCCGCATTTCCGAAGACATGCGCCCAAGCCGCATTGAGCCGCCGTACCGGCCGAATTGTGAGGAAATCGGTAAGGCCGGCCATGGCCGCCAGCAGGCCGGAGATGAAAGCGATGACCAGCAGCCAGAACGCGCCGCGCGCCCAGAACGGGTCGAGCGTGCTCAGGTAGGCGATATCGGCCACCAGGGCGAGCACGACCGAGGCGATTGGAAATGCCACCAACATAGGGTGCAGCGGATGGCCAGCTAAACGCGCGGTGCTTTCAATGCCATGTGAGTGTTGCTTTGCCATGGGAGATCGCTCCCGACCGTTGCGTTAACTGTTTGATATGACTGGCAACCGACACTGGGCGGCGCGGTTCCACCACTGTTGGCTTGCGACCGTTTCCGCGCATGGCGCTTGCCTGATCGCTCAGCTATGTTGCCCGCCATGGCACGCAACGAACAGCACGATACGGCGGCAAGCTTCGGCTTTCGCGAGGTCCGGCCCGAGGAGCGGCAGGGGCTCGTCAACCAGGTCTTTGCGACTGTTGCCGACCGCTACGACCTGATGAACGACCTGATGTCCGGCGGTTTGCACCGGCTCTGGAAGGATGAGCTGGTTGCCATGCTCAATCCACCTACATCAGACCAATCCTTCTGCCTGATCGATGTGGCGGGCGGCACGGCGGACGTGGCGCTTCGGATGCTGCGGAAAGGCGGGCGGGGCTGCTCGGCCGTCGTCTGCGACATCAGCCCGGACATGCTGCGGGTCGGGGGCACCAAGGTAGAGGCTGAGGGCCGTTCAGAGCAGGTCACGCTCGTCCAGGGGAACGCGGAAGCGCTGCCGTTTCCGGACAAGAGCTTCGATGCCTATACGATCGCATTCGGCATCCGTAACGTCACTCGTATCGACGCGGCGCTCGGCGAAGCCTATCGCGTGCTGAAGCCCGGCGGTCATTTCCTGTGCCTGGAGTTCTCGGAATGCCAGGTGCCGATGATCGACAAGCTCTACGACTTGCATTCCTTCGAGGTCATCCCCCGGCT
>JAEVZQ010000291.1 GCA_023392135.1 Pseudomonadota bacterium
GCAGCGAAACGCCGCGTCATTACAATGCCGCCGACCTGCAGCTTCTGAACGCACTGGCCGCTCAGGCGGCAGCCGCGATCGAGGTTGCCCGGCTCTACGGCGCGCTGAAACGCACATCGGCCAAGCCTGCCGACCTGATCTACGGCCTCGATGATCGTCCGCCGCCGGGCACGCTGGCAGTACTCGCGGCCCAGCATGTGTTCATCGCCTTCATCATGCTGGTCGTACCGGTGCTCGTCGCTATGGAAGCGGGGCTGGCGCGGTCGCAAGCGGCCTCTGTCGTCAGCATGTCGCTGATTGCCATGGGTATCGTGACGCTACTGCAGGTCAGGCGGATCGGTCCGGTCGGCGCCGGCTATCTGGCGCCGCAGATCACGTCGGTGATCTACCTGCCGCCGTTGCTGCTGGCGGCGAAGACGGGGGGCATCGGACTGGTGTTCGGCATGACGGCCCTGTCGGGGGTTTTCGGGCTGGCACTGTCACAGATCATCGGCAGGCTGCGGAAGCTGTTCCCGCCCGAGGTGTGCGGCGTCGTCGTGCTGATGATCGGGATTTCCATCATCCGCGTCGCCTTGCCCCGGTTCTTTGGCATCGAGGAAGGCCGTGTTGCCGCGGACCAGAATGCCGTGCTGGTCGGCATCGCCAGCCTCGCCACCATGGTCGCGGTGACGATCATCAGGACGGGCAACATCCGCCTTTATGCGACCGCCTTCGGCCTGCTGGTCGGCTATGCGGCAGCGATCGCTTTCGGTGTGATCGACGGGGCATTCTTCGGCCAGCTTCGCGATCTGCCTTGGATCGGACTTCCGGCGGTGCCTCCGTCCGACTTTTCCATCAGCCCAGTTCTGATCGTGCCAATGCTGATCGCGACGGTTGCCTCGAACATCAAGCTCGTCGGGCTGATTACGAGCGCGCAAAAGACGAACGACGTCCATTGGAAGCGGCCGGATATGGGGTCGATCCGCGGCGGCATCATCGCGGATTCGCTTGGTAATATCTCCTCCGGCTTACTCGGAGGCGTAGGGACCGCCGTCGGCGCCGGCAATATCGGCCTTGCGGCTGCCACCGGCGCAACCTCCCGCAGCATCGGGGTGGCCGCCGGCTCGATGTTCATCGTGCTCGCATTCGTCCCCAAGCTGACGGGAGCGATTGCCCTCATGCCCGGGCCAGTCATGGCAGCCGGTCTGCTCTATACCTCGTGCTTTCTCGTCATCTCGGGGCTGGAGCTGATCGTTTCGCGGCTGCTCGATTCGCGGCGGACATTCATCGTCGGGCTTTCGATCCTCGCCGGGATCGGGCTCGATCTGATGCCGGACGCCTTTGCCGGTGCGCCTCCTTGGGCAGCCACGTTTCTCGGCAGCCCGCTGGCGTTCGCCACGACGCTGGCAGTGGCGCTCAACTTGGTGCTCGGGCTCGGCGTTTCGAAGAAAGCGAAGCTCGAACTGAGAAGCGGCTTCGATGCCGACAAGATCTTTCGCTTTTTCGAGCGCTGGGGTGGCATCTGGGGCGCGCGGCCAGATGTGATCCGCCGCGCCGGCCCGGCGGCGGTCGAGATCTGCGAGGAGATCCATTCTCGCGACGGCTCGCTGGACGCCGTAATTGAAATCACTTTCGGCGAATTCCGATTGTCCGTCGACGTCATCTGGCCGGCGGAGGAGCCGCATGCGGATGATGAGGCCACTTTCGAGAGGCTGACCGGCCATCTCCAGCGCCGTTACGACTGCCGCGCACGGCTGCAGACCGATGGCTGTGCGCGCCTCATGCGGTTCAGCTTCGAGCATTGATCCTCCGGCGGCGACCGGTGGCGTCTCGCTCCGTCGAGGGCCGCCTTGAGGCGACGTGAGGCTCCGCCGCCTCCGCCGGTCACCTTTGCTGAACGGAACCGCATGTGGCACTCGCGGCCAAGCACCTGGCTCGTGCTGTCGACACTGATCGACGTATCCTTCGCATTCCTGCTTGCGAGCACCGGAATCCTCATGACCCCTCTGCCGATTTGGATCATTGCCCTGGTTCTCGCCGGAGCTGCGGTTTTTTCACTGTTCCTCGACACGCTGAAACTGGCGGTCCTTTCCAGAATCCCCGTCTCATGAAGCGTTCTTCTAATAACCCAGTCGAGGATACATCCACGCGGCTATCACTGTGAGCCCGACGAAGCACGCAAGGAGCACGGCGAAATCGGTCGCGGCCCCGAAAGTCGATGCGCTCTCATTAAGCATGAAATAGCGCAAGGCATCGACCTGGTAAGTCAGAGGATTGACGTGGGAGACGACGCGCAGCCACTCTGGCATGAGCGACAAAGGGTAGATGGCATTGCTTGCGAAAAAAATCGGCATCGTGAGCACCTGGCCGATACCCATGAAACGCTCACGCGTCTTCACGATGCAGGCAATGATCAACGAGAACGTCGAGAACAGGCAGGCACCAAGTGCGATCGCGAGAGCCGCTCCGAGGATATCGGTCCACTTGAGGCTGAGGTTCACGCCCAGGCCCAAGCTCAGCAGATAAACGAATACGCCCTGCGTCAGGGCGCGTACGCTCGCCGAGAATGCCTTGCCGATGACGAGGGCCGACCTCCGAGCAGGACTGACGAGATATCTCTGGATCACACCGAGGTCGCGCTCCCAGATAGCCGAAATGCCATAGAAAATCGCAACGAACAGCACGCTCTGGGCGAGAATTCCCGGCGCAAGATAATCGAGATAGGGGAGATGACCCGGCGCGAGCCCCCGCACCTGGGCCATGACACCGCCGAAGAGAATGAGCCAGAGCATCGGCTGAATGGCCCGGGTAAAAATCTCCATCGGATCATGGCGCAGCTTCTGAAGCTCAGCTCCAGCTACAGCCAGGACTTGGCTCCGATAACAGCGGAGATTTTCGATAATGCGCATGACGACTACCCGCTTGGGCGACGGGAGCGCCTGATCTCGCCAAACTCTGCTACTATTTCCGGCTTATTCCCATCCTGGACAAGGAGAGCGAATACATCGTCGAGGGAAGCACCGGGACCGACCTTCGCCTTGAGCTCGGCAGGAGACCCGACAGCAACGATGCGCCCCCGCGACATCAGGGCAATGCGGTCGCAGAGTTCCTCGATTTCCTGCATGTAGTGGGAGGTCAGAACGAGCGTGACATGGATCGAACTCTGGAGCGCTCGGACATGGCGCCAGACACCCTCGCGGGCGGAGGGATCGAGCCCGAGTGTCGGCTCGTCCATGAAGAGGACTGCCGGCTCATGGAGCGTGCTTTGGGCGATTTCGAGCCGCCTGATCATTCCGCCGGAATAATGCTCGACCAGGCGGTCAGCCGCGCCGGTCAGGCCCATTCTCTCCAGAGCGGCGTGAATGCGTTCCTTCTGCTCGCGATGCGGGATGGCATAAAGCCGCGCAGACAGCAGCAGGTTCTCGAAGCCCGTCAAGGACCCGTCTGCCGAAACGAGCTGAGGGACGTATCCGATACTCCGCCTGACCTCGTGAGGCTCCTGGATGAGGTCGAAGCCAGCTACTTTCGCCGCACCCGAGGTCGGCGGGAGCAATGTTGTCAGCATCTTGATCAGAGTGCTCTTGCCGGCTCCGTTCGGACCGATGAAAGCGAAGGCCTCACCGGTGCGAACGTCCAGGTTGGCGCGGTCGACGGC
>JAEVZQ010000029.1 GCA_023392135.1 Pseudomonadota bacterium
AGGTTTACCACTCCTCCTCGCCAGCAAGGAGCGATCGAAATAGACAAACGGAGACAATTCCGATGAAAGCAATTGTGGTAGGGGACCGGGCCGCTGGAACGGCCGGGATGAAGCTGGTGGAACGGCCCGAGCCGCAGGCAGCGATAAACGACGTCGTCGTTCGGGTTCATGCGTCGGGATTCGTCTCGACCGAGCTGACATGGCCTTCGGCCTGGACCGATCGCCTCGGCCGGGACCGAACACCATCCATCTCCGGGCATGAGCTGGCCGGAGTGGTCGCCGCCCTCGGCTACGGCACGACGGGTCTCACGCTGGGACAGCGGGTGTTCGGCCTCACGGACTGGTATCGCGACGGCACGCTCGCGGAATATGTCGCCACGCAGGCACGCGACCTCGCCCCGCTGCCGGGCGACGTCGACTTCACGGTCGGCGAAGCCTGCCGATTTCGGGTCTGACCGCCTGGCAGGGGCTTTTCCAGCACGGTCATCTTCAGGCGGGGCAGAGTGTCCTTGCGCATGGCGCGGCCGGCGCAGTCGGTTCAATGGTTCGCACGCGGATTTGGCGCCTACGTCATCGGCACAGGTCGCGCCGCCGACCGTCAGAACGCGCTCGACTTCGGCGCAAATGAATTCGTCGACCTCGAAAACGACCTCTTGGAAGACGCCGGTGGAGTCGATCTGGTGTTCGATGCGGTATTACTCGGTGCAGGCTCTACCGCCAAGGGCACAATCAACATAGGAGCGGCCGCAGGCGATCTAGCAGCCGCCGCAGGCATACTCGATGCCGATCGCCTCGAGTTCGGCAACGGCTCGGGGACGCTGAACCTCAACCATACGGACACGGCCTACGAGCTCGCGAGTGCGCTTGCCAGCACGGGCACCGGAACCCATGCCACCAACCAACTGGCCGGGACCACGCGCCTGACGGGCGACAGTTCAGGCTTCACCGGCCTGACGACGGCCCAGGCTGGCACGCTCGTCGTTGCCGGCGCGCTTGGCGGATCTCTCAACGTCGCCGCCGGCGGACAGCTCGGCGGCACCGGCACCGTCGGCTCGCCCGGCTCCACGGTCACCATCGCCGACGGCGGCGTGCATGCGCCGGGCAACTCAATCGGGGTCCAGACCATCGCCGGGGATTACGTCAATCACGGCACCCTGCTCATCGAGGCCACTCCAACGGAAGCGGACAGGATCGTGGTGGCGGGATCGGTCGACATCACCGGCGCCACCGCTCGAGCTCGTCCTGTCGCCCTCGGATGCGGAGAGCTGCCACGTCCTCAACGGCCCCTTCATCATCATCGACAAGCAGAGCGCCGGGGTCGTGACCGGAAGCTTCGATCCCGTCACGCAGAATCTCCTCTTCCTCGACGCGCTGCTCGACTATCAGGGCGGAGACGGCAACGACGTGACGCTGGAGTTGCAGCGCAACGATGTCGCCTTCGCCGACGTGGGGCATACGCGCAACCAGATCGCCACCGGCGCGGCCATCGACACGCTCGATGGCAGCAATGCGGTCTGGCGCGCCATCGCGCTCACGAACGATCAGGACCTCGTGCGGGCGAGCTTCGACGCGCTCTCCGGCGAGATTTACGCCAGCGCACAATCAGCCCTGATCGAGGACAGCCGCTTCGTCGGCAACGCCGCCATCGATCGCGTCCGTAGTGCGTTCGATACGGCCGGCGCCTCGTATGCGCCCGTGCTCGCCTACAGGCCGGGCGAGGCCCCGGTGATCGTCGCGCCCGATTACGCCGGCCCGGTAGTCTGGGCCGATGGCGTCGGCTCGTGGGCGTCCACTGACAGCGACGGCAATGCCGCCTCTCTCGACCGCTCCACCGGTGGCTTCCTGCTCGGCGCGGACCGGCTTGTGGGCGACTGGCGCGCCGGCATCCTGGCCGGCTACAGCCATTCCAAATTCAAGGCAAAGGACCGCGGCTCGTCGGCATCCAGCGACAACTGGCATCTGGGCCTGTATGGCGGCAGCGAATGGGCCGACCTCGCCTTGCGCGCCGGGCTTGCGTATAGCTGGCACGACATCGACACGCGCCGCGCAATCTCCATCCACGGCCTCACCGACAGTGTCTCGGCGGGCTACGATGCCGGCACGTTCCAGGCGTTCGGCGAGTTCGGCTATGGCATCGAGGCGGGGCCGGCCCGTTTCGAGCCCTTCGTCAACCTCGCTCATGCGAGCTTCCGGGACGATGATTTCGCCGAAAGCGGCGGCGCGGCTGCACTCACCAGCCGAAGCGATACGACCGGCGTCACCTTCACCACGCTCGGTGTACGCGCCGAGCACAGGCTGATGCTCTACACGACCATTGCCACGCTCAAGGGCACGCTCGGCTGGCGCCATGCGTTCGGCGACGTCGTGCCCACCAGCACGAATGCCTTCGCAGGCTCCGACGCCTTCATCATCGCCGGCGCACCGATCGCCCGCGACAGCGCAGTCGTCGAGGCCGGCTTCGATCTCGAGCTCTCCCCGCAGTCTACCTTCGGCCTGAACTATGCCGGTCAGCTCGCAGAGAGCGCACAGGACCATGGCTTCAAGGCAAACCTCACGATGAGGTTCTGAGCCCCACTCCTCACAAGTGGGGAAAGAGCGACTGGGTGCGAGGCTGGCGTAACCGACGATCGACTCGTAACCCAGGTAAACACTGATTGCGATTAGGGTCCTGTAGCTGATGAGTCCCGCAATGCTCTCGGCCCGTACCTACCCAAGATCATCAGCTCGTTACTCGGGCGGCGGCAATCCGCAGGCGCTGGTGATTGCGCTGAACCGCTGACTTGAGGCCGGCAGGGCAGTCGCAGGATCTGTGTCGCTGCCCGCCCCTGTTCCATCGGGCGCTCCATCACGTTAGGCTTCAGCGGATAATGCTCGACGAGGCCCGACGATGCAGTTCGCCCTGACCGATGAACAGACCGCGATCCAGGACACCGCCCTCGCCTTTGCGAAGGAGCGGATCGCGCCATTCGCAGCACAGTGGGACGAAGAGGCTTACTTCCCGGTCGATGTGATCCGGGAAACGGCGCCGCTCGGCATGGCGGCCATCTACGTTCCGGCCGAAAAGGGCGGCTCGGGGCTGTCGCGGCTCGATGGTGCACTCATCTTCGAGGCGCTGTCGTATAGCTGCCCGGCCATAGCCGCCTACCTCTCGATCCACAACATGGTCGCCTGGATGGTCGGCAGATACGGCACGGACGCCCAGATTGCCGCCTGGATGCCGAAGCTCGCCAGCATGGAGTGGCTCTCGAGCTACTGCCTGACGGAGCCCGGCGCCGGCTCGGATGCCGCAGCTCTCGCCACCCGGGCCGAACGCGAGGGCGATCATTACGTGCTGAACGGCACCAAGCAATTCATCTCAGGCGCGGGCGCAACCGACTTCTACTTCGTGTTCGCGCGCACCGGTGGAGAAGGAGCTTCCGGGATCTCGGCCTTCGTCGTTTTCAAGGATACGCCCGGCCTCTCCTTCGGCGCCAATGAGCGCAAGATGGGCTGGAATGCGCAGCCGACCCGCCAGGTCATCATGGAGAATGTGAGGGTGCCTGCCTTCAACCTTATCGGCGGCGTCGAGGGGCAGGGGTTCAAGTTCGCCATGAGCGGTCTCGACGGCGGCCGCGTCAATATCGGCGCCTGTTCGCTGGGACCGGCCTGGGCCGCGCTCGACAAGGCGCGCGACTACATGCTCGAGCGGAAGGCCTTCGGCGCTCCGATCGCCGACTTCCAGGCTCTCCAGTTCAAGATCGCCGACATGGCGACGGACCTCGAGGCCGCGCGGTTGATGATCTATCGCGCCGCTGATGCCCTCGACCGCGCCGACCCGCAGGCCACGAAGTACTCGGCCATGGCCAAGCGCTACGCAACCGACCTCGGCTTCGACATCGTCAACCAGGCGCTGCAGATCCACGGCGGATATGGCTACCTGAAGGACTACGGGCTGGAGAAGCTCGTCCGCGATCTCCGCGTGCATCAGATCCTGGAGGGGACGAACGAGTTCATGCGCGTCGTGATCTCGCGAAAGGTGCTCGGCGGTAACAGGGGCTGATATTTTTCAAACTCCTGCAGTTCGCCCTTGCCCCGGCCAGAGCCGGCAGCCAATGTGACGTGATCTGCACAGTTGGGGGCTGGTGGATATGCGTCGGCTGGTGGGGCTTGTCGCCTCTTTCGCGTGTGTGACAGGCGTTCTGGGTGTCGCGGCGGACCGATCGCACGCCGATGGCTTTATCCGCGAGCTCAAGGCGGGTGCCCTCGCCCACGATGTCGACGGCCTCTGGAGCGGATTCAGCCGCGAGGGGAACGCGGTCGATTTCAACGCAGAAGTGATCTTCTCGCCATCCCTGCCCTTCCTCTGGGGCGCCATCCGGCCGGCTCTCGGCGGCACGGTCAACTTCAACGGTGATACGAGCCACGCCTATCTCGATGCCCGCTGGGAGATCGAGTCGGCCACCGGCCTCTTTTTTGCGGCCGGCATAGGCGCTGCCGTGCACGACGGCGACCTCGAGCTCAAGTCACCGGACCGGAAGGCATTCGGCAGCCGCGTGCTGTTCCACATCCCGCTCGAGCTCGGCTACCGTTTCGATCAGCACAACAGCCTTTCGGTCTACTTCGAGCACCTGTCGAACGCCAACCTGGCCGACGAGAACGAGGGCATGGACTTGCTCGGCGCTCGCTACGGCTACAGGTTCTAGTTCCAGCTGGCCGGACTCAGGCCCGGCTTCGGGCTTTCTGCGGCAACCTCCTATCTTGCATTCATTAGCGAGATCGCCCACACGACGTGAGGGGTGCAGCGCCGATGACGCCTGCAGAATTGCTGAAGGACGAGGCATGACTGGAGAGGTTTCCGACGACGTCATCATCTGGCGCGAAGGACGTGCCGGCCGCATCACCATGAACCGGCCGAAGGCGCTCAACGCGCTCACCTATCCGATGACCCTGGCCATCGACGATGCCCTGAGACGCTGGGAGCACGATCCGGAGGTCACAGTCGTCATTCTCGACGGAGCCGGCGACCGCGCCTTGTGCGCGGGTGGCGATGTCAGGGCCATTTACGATCAGGGCTCTGAAGCACCCGCCTTCGCCCGCAGGTTCTGGGCCGACGAGTACCGCCTCAATGCTTATATCGGCCGCTATCCGAAGCCGTTCGTCGCCTTCATGGATGGCATCGTGATGGGCGGTGGCATCGGCCTCTCGGCCCATGCGCGCCATCGCATCGTCACGGAGCGCAGTCAGCTCGCGATGCCGGAGACGGGAATCGGGCTCATCCCCGACGTCGGCGGAACATGGTTGCTGGCGCATGCGCCGGGCGAGAC
>JAEVZQ010000046.1 GCA_023392135.1 Pseudomonadota bacterium
CCCGAGATCAAGCTGGGCGTCATGCCCGGCGCCGGCGGAACCCAGCGGCTCGCCCGCTTCATCGGCAAGGCGAAGGCCATGGACCTCTGCCTCACCGGCCGCATGATGGATGCCGCCGAAGCCGAGCGCTGCGGGCTCCTCAGCCGCATCGTCCCCGCGGCCGACCTCGTCGAGGAGGCGGTCAAGGCGGCTTCGACGATTGCAGACATGTCCCTGCCGGCCACCATGATGGCGAAGGAAAGCGTCAATCGCGCGTTCGAGACGACGCTGGCGGAAGGCGTCCGGTTCGAGCGGCGCGTGTTCCACGCCATGTTCGCGACGGAAGATCAGAAGGAGGGCATGGCCGCCTTCGTCGAGAAGCGGAAGCCCGCTTTCAAGGATCGCTGAGGCGCCGGCTTAAACTGGGGGACAAGACAGCCTGCGCTGGGTCACCACGGCCATTGCGGACAGCACCGCGATGGTCACACCGCCCGCGAGGAAAATCTGATTGGCTGCCCAGTCTGACCGGAAGGTCATCAGCTTGCCGGCGGCCAGGAGATAGATCACCCCGCACGCCGCAGCGACGCCCTGCACAATTGTGAGCTGCAGACCGCGCAGCAGCATCATCTGGCGGGTCGCGGGCCGCTCCGCGCGGGAGATGGCGAGCCCGAACCCCCAGGTGAAGATCGCAATCAGGGCCATGCCGGACCCGTATTGCCAGGCGTGCTGCCATTTCAGGCCCCCGAGCGTGTAGACACCGGCCATCGCCGCCGCGCCCCAGGCCCAGGCAAGCGCCATCAGCTTGGCGTTACGTTGTGCAGCGACCGGCGCAGCCTCGGGCGTAATGCGGAACGTCTCGAGCCGCCACAGAGGCTGGTTGAGGCCGAAGCCGATACCGATGGCCAGCGCGGCGAACGCACCAGCCGCACTGCCCGTCGCCCACGACAGGTCACGGCCGGCGCCTGAAATCATCACGACCACGCTGGCGAACAGCGCCAGGACCAGCCAGGGTAGCACCCTCTGCAGCGACATCTTTCATTCCGTCAGGTTGGCGCGCCACTCGCAGCCATGCGAGCGTCCCCGCGTAAGATCAGGCGTGCTTGTTGTGCCGCAGCGCATAGGCGCTGATCAGGGCAATCCCAAGAGCGCCGAAGAAGAAAATGTTGTTTGCGGCCCAGTCGGTGAAGCGGAGTGTCAGAAACCGCACCATCTTGCCGTCGATGATGAGGCCCAGCATCGTGATCCCCATGCCGACGAGCTGCACGATCGCCAGATACCGCGCGATCCGCAGCATGGTCTCGTCCTCTTTGCCAGCGAGCGTGTCCTTCTTCAGCGCGCTAGCGAAGTAGAGCGACAACAGGGCCGCGAACGCGAAGGCCAGCACGAACTGCCACCACTCCTTCCAGACGAGGACGCCGGTCGTGTAGGTAGCGATGAGCGCCAATGCCCCCCAGCCCCATATGATGCCCATGTACCACGCATTGCTGCTCGCGATCTCGGAGGCGGATGCGGCTTTGGCGAGGAGGATGCGGCACTGGCGAACGGCGACGCCGGCAACGATCAGCGCCGTTGCCGCGGCAATCGCCGCATGAACATAGGCCATGCGCACGTCCTCTGCGCGCGCATCCGCCACAAAAACCAGGAAAATCACACTGAGTCCAGCAACGACCAGCGGAACGACTGTGGGCACGTATTTCCCCCGTAAGTAATTGGCCTGCAGGGCTGTCAGGACGTAATGCCGTGATACGCCCGATACCACGCGACGAACCGCTCGATCCCGACCTCGATCGGCGTGTTCGGCCGGAACCCGACATCTCTCGCAAGCAGCTCGATGTCCGCAGCCGTCCGCGGAACATCTCCCGGCTGGAGCGGCAGGAAGGTCTTGACCGCAGTCTGGCCGAGCGCGCGCTCGAGGCAGGCGATGAGATCCATCAGCTCGACCGGGTTGTTGTTGCCGATGTTGTAGAGCCGGTAGGGCGCCGAGGAGGTTGCGGGGTTCGGCCTGTCACCGCTCCAGGCGGGATCGGGCGTGGCCGGCCGGTCCAGGGTGCGCACGACCCCTTCAACGATGTCGTCGACGTACGTGAAGTCACGCGCATGTTGACCATTGTTGTAGATCTCGATCGGCTCGCCGGCGAGGATCGCCCGTGTGAACTTGAAGAGCGCCATGTCCGGTCTGCCCCAAGGGCCATAAACGGTGAAGAAGCGCAACCCCGTCACCGGCAGAGCATAGAGATGGGCGTACGTGTGCGCCATCAGCTCGCAGGACTTTTTCGTCGCCGCATAAAGGCTGAGCGGGTGGTCGACATTGTCCTCGACGGCAAACGGCATTTTGGTGTTGGCGCCATAGACCGAGCTCGTGGAAGCCAGCACGAGATGCTCGCATTTGTGTGCGCGACAGCCCTCGAGCACGTGCAACGTGCCGACGATATTCGAGTCGACGTAGACGTGCGGGTTCTCGAGCGAGTATCGGACGCCGGCCTGGGCAGCGAGGTGGGCCACGCGCTGCGGCCGATGCGCGGCAAAGACCTGCTCCACCGCGTTCCGGTTGGCGAGATCAAGCTTGGCGAAGTGGAATTGTGGGTGCCGCCGCAGGCGTTCCAGCCGGGCCTCCTTCAACCGCACGTCGTAGTAGTTGCTGAGATTGTCGAGACCGATGACGTTGTCCCCCCGCGCGAGGAGCGCCTCAGCAGTGTGATAGCCAATGAACCCTGCCGCGCCTGTCACCAGTATTCGCATTCTGCTTCCCGTAGGCTGGCTATCGGCCGACGCCAAGGAACGGCTCGCGAGGCTGGCCTCTTGCTGTGTGGCTACTATAGGTGGTGGCTCCAGCGTTGACGAGTTGGCAAGCTGCTCTCGCCACCTTTCTTTACGTGGGCCGTTGACCCTCACCCGAACCAGCGCTATAGGCAGTTGCGACGTACCGCCCGGAACCGCTCGGTCCCGGGCGGTTTGGCGTATTCTGCTGCCGGGTCGGCTCAGATGCGGCATGTATTTACCGATGCCAGGGCCCTGGCACCCAGTACCAAAGAGGATCGAAGCTTATGGCGAATACGAGCTCGGCCAAGAAGGCCGTACGCAAGACGGCCCGCCGCACCGAGGTCAACAAGGCGCGCCGCACGAGAATGAGAACAGAGGTCCGCAAGGTCGAGGAGGCCATTGCCGCCGGTCAGAAGGAAGCAGCCGTGGCGGCGCTTCAGGCGGCCGAGCCGATTCTCGCCCGCACGGCGCAGAAGGGCGTCATCCACAAGAATGCCGCGAGCCGGAAAGTCTCCCGTCTTGCAGCGCGCGTAAAGGCTATGCCCGCCTGAAACGGCTGTTCTGGTCTTGCCTTGGCGTCTGTGACAGTTTTGCAACGAAATTCGCAGAGCCCGAACGTGCTGAGTCTCGCGAACGCGAGCTGAAAAGCGCTTCAAATATCGGAGATTCCTGGTCCGCTCGCCGCCCGAGGTGCAGGCAGGCGCTCCAATCCGGCGCACCGGGTTTCAAAACAAAACAACGTTCAATCGGCGCTCCCGCGGGGGCGCCGTTTTGTTTTGGGCGCGCGTAGGGCGAGCCTCGAATCTCCCCGTGGACTCAATGGAGTTCTCCACGAGTCTTCCTGCTTCACACCGGTTTTTCCAAAGCGTTGGGGATAGCCGCGGAAGGTCCTGCACAAAAGGGCACGAGGACTGAGCGACCTTGTCTCGCGCTCCGTCGTGTGGTTAATACGAGATCCATTCGGTCGTCGGACGGCGGCCAAAAGGGTTTCAAGTCTTGCGTAAGCACTGCGCCATGATGGAGCAGTTTCGGCGCTCCGGCGTGTCTGAATAAAGCGGTCTTTTTCTTCTGTGTGCCTGCGTAATTCCGGGCGAAAGCTTGGCTGTGCGTTGCGTCACCGTCCCGTTGCTTCAGTTGGCGTACTGAACGGGCGGTACGGCGAGCGTTGCGTGCATGAGTGGAGGGTGACGTGGGTTCTGGGCAGGCCATCCACATTGTGGATGTTGACGTCCGAGAGGTTTGGAAGCGGCTGAAGGAGGAACCGGCGGCGGTCCTCATCGATGTGCGCACCAGTGCGGAATGGGCGTACGTCGGCGTGCCGGACCTGTCCTCCATAGGCAAGCGGCCGATCCTTATCGAGTGGCAGACTTTTCCCGACAATCGGGTCGATCCCGATTTTGTCGATCGCCTCTCGAACATGCTGGATTCGGCCGGCGTCGATAAGGAGGCCGAACTCTTTTTCATCTGCAGGTCTGGCGCGCGCAGTATGAGGG
Source organism: Pseudomonadota bacterium (assembly GCA_023392135.1). Taxonomy (GTDB): domain Bacteria; phylum Pseudomonadota; class Alphaproteobacteria; order Rhizobiales; family Hyphomicrobiaceae; genus ZC4RG25. The sequence goes on from JAEVZQ010000046.1 coordinate 4,233, forward strand.
CTGCGCAAGCCATGTCAGCGGCAGGGTATTCAGCCTGCCGCAACGTCACGGATGGTTTCGAGGGGCCACTCGATGCCAACCGCCACCGAGGTGAAACGGCGGGCTGGAAGGCTGCCGACCTCCCCTGGGCGCAGGGATAGCGCCACTGAAATCAAAGAAGCGTTGGCAGGTCGACCGTGGCGGCGGTCGCTTGCACGGCGCCTTGAACAGAGGGTCAAACAGATAGCAGCGGGTGTACTCATGAACAGTATCGAACCGACGAGACCTGCCGCACGCGTTGCGAGCAGCAAGATTGAGCCGAAACCGAGGTCCGAGGCTCATCCCCTGTCGCATGCTGCACCTGCGGCACCGTCCGGCACACAAGAGCCGCGCGGCCAAAAGGTGCGCAAGATGCTCCGTGCCCAGCTTGGCGAGGACGTCTACACGAGCTGGTTTCACTCCATGGAATTCGAGCACTACGACGGCCAGACCGTTCGCGTGACGGTCCCCGTCAAGTTCCTGAAGAACTGGATCCAGTCGCACTACTCCGAGGCGCTTCTGAAATGTTGCGCAGCCGAGTTCGAGGGTGTGGAGCGCGTCGAGGTGGCGCTCCGGCAGCCGAGCCCTGTGCGCACGCCGGCATCCGAGCCGGCAGCAGATTCGGACGGCCGCCCGGCTAGCGGCCTCAGTCCAGCCCCTGCCGCCAATTGGCAGGTGCCGCGCCAGGTTATCCCAACGATCGCGACGCGGACGCAGGTCGGCGGCTTCGAAGGATCGCCGCTCGATCCGCGCTACACGTTCGACAGCTTTGCGGTCGGCCCTTCGAACCGCATGGCCCATGCCGGTGCTACGCAGGTCGCGGAAACGGTCCTGAGCGACAGCCGCGGCTTCAACCCGCTGTTCATTCACTCCTCGGTGGGCCTCGGCAAAACCCACCTGCTCCACGCGATCGCCTGGTCCGTGCGCAGGCGCGTGCCGCAGGCCCAGGTGCTCTATCTGACAGCGGAGCGCTTCCGCTACCAGTTCGTCGAGGCCCTGAAGAGCCAGGATCCACTCTCCTTCAAGGAGAAGTTCCGCTCGATCCACATGCTGCTGATCGATGATCTCGAGTTTCTGCACGGTCAGCAGACGGAGCAGGAGTTCGATCACATCATCAACTCGCTGCTCGACGGCGGGCGGCAGGTGGTGGTGGCCTCGGCCCGTGCACCCAACCACATCGAGAAGCTGAACGAGCGGATGCGCTCGCGCCTGCAGCGCGGGCTGGTGACCGAGATCGGTGGCCCCGACGCAGAGCTCCGGCTTCGCATCCTCGAGAAGCGCGTGGAGGAGAAGCGTCAGCTCGACCCCTCTTTCGAGATGCATCGCGACATTCTGGAGCTGCTGGCCGACCGGCTGCACGAGAGTGGCCGCGAGCTCGAAGGCGCTGTGACGCGGCTGCACGCGACCTGGCAGTACATGCGCACGCCGATCACCATGGACATCGCCGAGACGGTGATCCGCGACCTCGTCCACGGAATGGAGCCGCGCCGCATCAAGATCGAGGACATTCTGAAGGTGGTCTCGCGCCACTTCGGCGTCTCGAGGGGGGATATCCTCTCCCAGCGGCGGCATCGCTCCGTGGTGTGGCCGCGCCAGGTGGGCATGTATCTGGCCAAACAGCTGACCTCGCGATCGCTGCCCGAGATCGGCCGCCGCTTCGGCAATCGCGACCACACGACCGTGCTCCACGCGATCCGCAAGATCGAAGGCGAGCTTGGAGGCAATCCGCGCCTGCGGGACGAGCTCGACGAGCTCAAAAAAATGCTGAACTCCTGACGCCCACGGGCTCGGCCTTCGAGCCCTGAAGCGTTGCTCAGCGGAGGAGCGGTCGCCCCCGAGCCGCTCCTCCGTCCAACAGCCCCCAGCAAAGCGGGTGGCAAATTGGGCGCGCTGACCTGCTGGGCCTTGCCAACGCCTTTGACTCTGTTCAAGTTGCTGCTACGCGCTGAATCCTCCCAGATTGGCTATTGATTCTCGCAGCGTTCCGGGTTGCGATCTGAAATCCTTGTCCCTCCAGAGGGCCATTTATCAAGGTACAGTCCGAAAGGCATGTTGCCATGCGGCTAGTGATCGAAAGAAGCGAGCTCCTGCGGGCGCTGGGTCATGTCACCAGCGTCGTCGAGCGGCGCACAACTATCCCGATCCTGTCGAACGTCCTGCTGAGGGCCTCGGGGAGCCAGCTCGAGTTCAAGGCGACGGACCTCGAGCGCGAGGTGATCGAGCAGGCGCCCGCAGAGATCTCGACACCGGGCGCCGTGACCGTGCCCGCGCATACGTTGCATGACATCGTGCGCAAGCTGCCCGACGGGGCCGAGGTCGAGATGGTGCGCGACCCGGAGCGCGACCGCCTGGCGCTGACCTCCGGCCACGCCCGATTCGCCTTGCAGACCCTGCCCGCCGAGGATTTCCCGGATTTCGCGGCCGGCGAGATGGGCCATGAATTCAAGATTGCGGCGGCCGATCTTAAGAAGCTACTCGACAAGACGCGCTTCGCCATCTCGACGGAAGAGACGCGCTACTACCTCAACGGGATCTATCTCCATACTGCGGGAAACAGCGAGCCGACCCTGCGCGCGGTGGCGACGGACGGCCATCGCCTCGCCCAGGTCGAGCTGCCGCGGCCAGCCGGAGCCGACGGCATGCCGGGCGTCATCATTCCGCGCAAGACCGTGCAAGAGTTGCACCGGCTGCTCGAAGATTCGGAGGTCGAGGTGCGGGTTGGGGTCTCGAGCAGCAAGGTGCGGTTCGAGATCGGCACCGTGGCGGTGACATCCAAGTTGATCGACGGAACGTTTCCCGACTACGGGCGTGTCATCCCGCAGAACAACGACAAGGAGCTTACGGTTTCGAACAGCCAGTTCATGGCAGCCGTCGATCGCGTCTCAACGATCGCCAGCGAGCGGGGACGGGCCGTGAAGCTGAACCTCAGTGACGACAAGATGGTGCTGTCGGTCAACAACCCCGAAGGGGGCAGCGCAACCGAGGAGCTGGGCGTCAATTACTCCGCGAGCGCCCTTGAGATTGGTTTCAACGCCCGCTATCTGCTCGACATTGCAGGCCAGCTCGAGAGCGATTCGGCCGTGTTCAAGCTGGCCGATCCGGGCTCGCCGACGCTGGTGCGCGACGGCGACGACGAAAGCGCGCTCTACGTGCTGATGCCGATGCGCGTCTGAGGCGGCTGGCGGGCCGCTGGCGAGGAGTTTCGACGTTGAACGCCGGGCCGCAGCCGCACGGTGCCGCTCCGAGGCCCACAGCAGAGCCGCGGCGGTCGATCTGGGTCGAGCGTCTCACCCTGAAGAACTTCCGCAACTACGCGGGCGCCCAGCTGGACCTCACCCCCGGGCCGGTCGTGCTGCTCGGTGCCAATGGGGCTGGCAAGACCAATCTCCTGGAAGCCGTGTCTCTGCTCGCGCCGGGTCAAGGATTGCGCCGCGCCCCATTCGGCCAGCTCGCCCGCATGGATGGCTCGGGAGATTGGGCCGTTGCCGCCCGCGTGCACGCGCCGCGTGGGACCGTGGACATCGGCACCGGGCGCCTTCCCGGCCAGGACACCGATGCCGGAGCGCGGACCGGCCGGCTGGTTCGCATCGACGGCGTGACGCAATCGGGCTCGGGTGCGCTCGCCGACTGGGTGGAGATGGTGTGGCTCACCCCTGCAATGGATGGGCTGTTTACCGGCCCAGCAAGCGAGCGGCGGACTTTCCTCGACCGTCTGACGCTCTGCTTCGATCCCGGCTACCGGACCCGGGCCGGGCAGTACGAGCGGGCCATGCGGCAGCGCAATCGCTTGCTGCAGGACGGTACCGTGGAGGATGCCCTCTTTTCAGGGCTGGAGTTGATCATGGCGGAGACGGGCATCGCCACTGCTGCTGCCCGCGCTCAGGCCGCTGCGGCGCTGGAAGGGACTATTTCCTTGAGACGCGAGCGCGACCCGGATTCGCCATTCCCATGGACGAGGGTGGCGCTCGAGGGCTGGATCGAGGAGCGGCTGGCGATCCAGCCTGCCGTGGAGGTGGAGGACGCCTACCTGGCGGCGCTGTGCAACTGGCGCGAGCGGGACCGGGCAGCTGGCCGCACGCTCATCGGCCCGCATCGCACGGACATGCTGGTCGAGCACGGGCCGAAAGGCATGCCAGCTGCGGTCTGCTCGACGGGCGAGCAGAAGGCGCTCCTGATCGGGCTCGTACTGGCCCATGCGGAGCTGCTGGCCGAGCGGGCCGGAGGGGCGGCACCAATCCTCCTTCTCGATGAAATTGCGGCGCATCTCGACGTTTTTCGCCGCGCGGCACTCTTCGGGGAGTTGCTGCGGCTAGGCTCCCAGGCCTGGATGACGGGAACGGACCGGCCCGCCTTCTCTGCACTCGAAAACCGGGCACGTTTCCTGCAAATCGACGAGGGGCGGATCGCGGAAGCTGCATAATCCGGCGCAAACTCGTGTGCTCCGCTGACGCAGCTTCAACAAGTACCTGGAAAATCTTGCAATTTTCCTTGTCTATCCCCATCTCTAAAGAGCACGATTCCGGCCTCATTGCGCCCGATCTGTGCTATAAGAAACGCCTCGACATTACTTCCCCACAGGATCAGTCCTCGATGAGTGCTCAGCCGGCCAGGAAACACAACGGCGCCGAACACTATGGCGCGGAAAACATCAAGGTGCTGCGTGGCCTCGACGCCGTGCGCAAGCGCCCCGGCATGTACATTGGCGACACCGATGATGGCTCTGGCCTGCACCACATGGTCTACGAGGTCGTCGATAACGCCATCGACGAGGCACTGGCCGGATTCGCTACGGAAGTTCAGGTCATTCTGAATGTCGATGGATCGTGCACGGTGGTCGACAACGGGCGAGGCATCCCCGTCGGAATCCACCCCGAGGAAGGTATTTCTGCCGCCGAAGTGGTGATGACGCAGCTGCATGCCGGCGGCAAATTTGGCGCAGGCGGCGATGAGAACCCCTACAAGGTCTCAGGCGGTCTGCACGGCGTCGGAGTTTCCGTGGTCAACGCACTTTCAGCCTGGCTGGAGCTCACCATCTGGCGCGAAGGCAAGGAGCACTTCGTCCGCTTCGTCAACGGTGCCGCGGAAGCGCCCCTGCGCGTGGTCGGCGATGCTGAAGGCCGCAAGGGCACCAAGGTCACGTTCCTGCCGAGCCTGGAGACGTTCCGTGGTGTCACGGAGTTCAGCTTCGAGACGCTGGAGCACCGGCTGCGCGAGCTCGCGTTCCTGAACTCCGGCGTGCGGATCGTGCTGATCGACGACCGCCACGCCGACCGCAAGCAGGAGGTCCTGCAGTACGAAGGCGGCCTCGGCGAGTTCGTGCGCTTTCTCGACCGCGCCAAGCATCCGCTGATCGATACGCCCGTCATGATCGCATCCGAGCGAGAAGGCGTTGGCGTGGAGGCGGCGCTCTGGTGGAACGACAGCTACCACGAGAACGTGATCTGCTTCACCAACAACATCCCGCAGCGGGACGGCGGCACGCACCTCGCCGGCTTCCGCGCTGCGATTACGCGCGTCATCAACAAGTACGCGGATGAAACGGGGATCGCAAAGAAGGAGAAGGTCAGCCTCACGGGCGATGATGCGCGCGAGGGCCTGACCTGCGTCCTCTCGGTGAAGGTGCCGGATCCGAAATTCTCCAGCCAGACCAAGGA
>JAEVZQ010000086.1 GCA_023392135.1 Pseudomonadota bacterium
CTATCTCCCTGGGGGCAGTCCCTGGAAGTCCGCACTCCCATGGTGCAGAGCTGGTTCGGTGACTTCGGGTCCGTGCTGGTCGATTACTCCGTTCCTATATCAATTCTGCTCGCAATCCCAATCATGCTCGTCATCGGCTTCGCCATGGAGCGCGGGCTTATCAAGCACTTCTACAAGCGCAGCCATGCGGAGCAGATTCTCGTTACGTTCGGCCTGGCCATCGTGCTTCAGGAAATCGTGAAGAGCTTCTTCGGCGCCAATCCGATTCCGCAGCCCATTCCTGCCGCTCTGCGTAGCGCAGCGGATATCGGCGTATGGCTGGGCATGGCGCCTCATACTCTCACATATCCGTGGTGGCGCCTGATTTATCTGCTGTTTTCTCTATCTGTTATCGGCGGCGTCTTCGCATTTCTCCATTATACCACCTTCGGCATGGTGGTACGCGCCGGCATGGCCGACCGTGAAACGGTAGGACTGCTCGGGATCGATATCGACCGCCGCTTCACGATCGTATTCGGCCTGGCAGCCGTTGTGGCCGGCTTGGCCGGTGTCATGTACACGCCGCTGCTGCCTCCGCATTACCATCTCGGAATGGACTTCCTGGTCTTGAGTTTCGTCGTGGTGGTGGTCGGCGGAATGGGCTCCCTTCCGGGTGCCGTGGCCGCGGGCTTCCTGCTTGGAATTCTGCAATCCTTCGCTTCCATGACGGAGGTGAAGTCGATCATTCCCGGCATTGACCAGGTCATCATTTATCTCGTCGCTGTGCTCGTCCTGCTGACCCGTCCGCGCGGTCTGATGGGTCGCCGCGGCATCATGGAGAGCTGACGGCAATGTTCTCTCTATCGCGCAAGGACCTTGTTTCGCTGGGCATTTTCACGGCCGTCGTCTTTACAATGCCCATCTGGCTGACGCCGCTCGGCGCCGCCTACCCTGGCCTCATGCAGAAGTTCGCCATCTACGCAATCTTCGCCATCGGCTTCAACATCCTGTTCGGGCTCACCGGCTATCTGAGCTTTGGCCATGCCGCCTTCCTGGGGGTCGGCTCCTACACGGCGGTCTGGTCATTCAAGCTGCTCAGCATGAGCATCATTCCGGCCATTGTATTCGCAATCATAACAGCCGGACTGTTCTCGCTCGTGATCGGCTATTTCTGCCTCAGGCGCTCGGGAATTTATTTCTCGATCCTCACGCTCGCCTTTGCGCAGATGTGCTACAGCCTGGCCTATTCTGTGCTCACGCCCATCACCAATGGTGAAACCGGCCTGCTTCTGGCCCGCCAGGATCCCCGCGTGATCGACGCCATGCTGGGCAATCAAACCGCGACAGCCGGTCTTCCAGTCCCATCCCTTTTCGGGGTGAATATCGACGCCGACTTCGGCTTTTATATTTGCGCTGTGTTACTCATCATCTCGTTCTTCATTTCACAGAAGATTTTCGCCTCGCCGTTCGGGCTGGCCCTGCGGGGGATCAAGTCGAACCAGACCCGCATGAAATATACCGGCTTCGATACCAGGCCCTACACCCTGGCCGCTTTCATCATCTCGGGAATGTTCGCAGGACTGGCTGGCGCGCTCCTATCGGTGACAGACCCTCTGGCCGGCACCGAGCGGATGAAGTGGACCGAATCCGGAAATCTCGTGCTCATGACCATCTTGGGAGGTGTCGGCACCTTGTTCGGCCCCGTCGTCGGCGCCTGGCTGATCAAATACTTTGAGAACATTTTTTCCGCCATCAACGAGCAGACACTGCAAAGCTTCTTCTCGTTTCTTCCCGACGCCGTGCAGAATGTCTTCGTCGTGGTTGTCTCGAAGTTCGTCGGAGAAGGGTGGCATCTGACGCTTGGTTTGATGTTCGTGCTCATCGTGGTCTTCCTGCCAGGCGGGATCGTCGAGGGTGTGCAGCGCCTGTATCGCCGATGGCAACCCCGCGATTCGAAGACCGAGGAAGCGCTCAGCGCCCAGCCTGCAGAGTGATGTCGATGCCCAGGGATTCTGCCAATGCCGTTTTGCACGTTGCCGACGTCAAGAAGAACTTCGGCGGCCTGCAGGCACTTTCCGACATTGATCTCCAGGTCGACGAGGGCCAGACGCACGCGATCATCGGCCCAAACGGCGCGGGCAAGTCGACCCTGCTCAACGTGATCGTGGGCCGCATTCCACCATCCAGCGGCGCCGTCGTGTTCGACGGGACGGTGCTGACCGGCAAGGCACCGCACCAGATCAACCAGCTTGGCATTTCGCGTGTGTTTCAGACGCCAGAGATCTTTTCCGATCTTCCCGTCATCCAGAACGTCATGGCTGCTGCATTTGCCAGGCGGGACGGAGCCTTCAAGATCAACCTGTTCCGCAGAGTCGAAGGGGAAAAGGAAATTCGCGAGCAGGCGGAGGAGGTCCTGCGCGATGTCGGGCTCCATGATCAGCGCAATGGGCACGCCGGATCGCTGTCGCGGGGCGACAAGAGGCGCCTGGAGCTCGCCATGTGCCTGATCCAGAAGCCCCGCCTTCTGCTCCTGGACGAGCCGACGGCCGGCATGTCACGGCACGATACGAATACGACCATCGATCTGCTCAAGCAGATAAAGTCCCGCGGAACGACTAAGGTGATCATCGAGCACGACATGCATGTCGTTTTCTCCCTCGCGGATCGGATAACCGTGCTGGCGCATGGGCGGATTATCGCTTCAGGGCAGCCTGCCGAAATAAAGGATGATCCGCGCGTGAAGGAAGCCTACCTGGGGAGTGCCTTGGAATGACCGTCGCAGCCATCGAAAGCCCCCCTGTGGCCGCTACCGCCCCCGATGCCGCGAGTGCGTTCTTCGCCATGCGCAACGTCCATTCGTATTACGGCGAGAGCTATATTGTGCAAGGGGTGTCGCTGGAGCTGCGAAAGGGGGAAATTCTCGCGCTCCTCGGCAGAAACGGTGCTGGCAAGACCTCGACCTTGCGCACGATTGCCCGGGTGAGCGAGCCGGAATTGCGTTCGGGCGAAATATGGCTCGAAGGAAAGCCGATCCACACGATGAAGTCCTTCCAGGCGGCGCAAAGCGGTATCCAGCTCGTTCCCGAGGATCGGCGGATCATTCCTGGAATGACGGTCGAGGAAAACCTGATCCTCGCCCAGGTGGCTCCAGGTCACGGGTGGGATCTCGAGAAGGTCTATACCCATTTTCCGCGCCTGGCGGAGCGGCGAACCCAGGAAGGTGTCACGCTTTCCGGGGGAGAGCAGCAGATGCTGGCCGTGGCGCGCGCGCTGTCGCGAGAGGTCAAGCTCCTGCTGCTCGATGAGCCTTACGAGGGACTGGCTCCGGTGATCGTGCAGGAGATCGAGCGCATTCTGCACGGCATCCGGGAGCTTGGCATCACGACCATTATCGTGGAGCAGAATGCCGTCGCTGCGTTGAGGATGTCTGATCGCGCAGCCATTCTGGATTCGGGTGAAATCGTCTTTACAGGAAGCGCGAAGGAGCTGCTCGACAGTCCGGATCTTCGCAACGAGTACCTCGCAATCTAGCAGGGCGCCATTCTGCAGCGCATTTCTGGGTCGCTGATGGCTCTTTGGTTCGCGGCCAATGGAGACCGCGCTGGTTGACGGCGCCGCATGTTGGGCGCTCGTACTTCGCTGCCCCGCAAATCTCTCGACCCGACTCTCACGTGATGTTCACGATTTCGCGATCCGCGGCGGCTGGCGCCAGGGTAGACTTTGCGAGACGGGGGAGTAAACCTTCGAGCAGATCGCCGTGACTGTATCCTGCGCGCGAGCCTGATAGGTCAAAAGCGAGCAGCCAATGGCTTCGAGAGGTCGAAAGTTCGTCTTCAGTGTGCGGGAGCTGAGCGGCGCGCTCGGCGACCTCGGCACGCTGCTGCCGCTGACGCTCGGCGCGATCACTGTTGCCGGACTGGCGCCTACCCCGGTGTTGCTCGGCTTCGGCTCCTTTTATGTGGTAACCGCCATCTACTACCGGCTGCCTATCCCAGTGCAGCCCATGAAGGTCGTCGTCGCGGTGATGCTCACGACCGAGATCAGCTCGGAGGCGCTCGCATCCAGTGGGGTTCTGATCGGATTGACGCTGCTGGTGCTCGGACTGACTGGATGGATCACCTGGCTCGCTCGCCTCGTGCCACAATCCGTGCTCGCCGGGCTGCAGCTCGGGCTGGGGTTGGCGCTCGGTCTCGTGAGCTTCGAGCTCATGGCGTCCGCGCCGGTCATTGCGGCCGTGACGGTCGCCTGTCTGCTGGCGCTTTTCTTGCTACCCCGGTTTCCTTCCGCACTCATTGCGCTCGTCGCTGCGATGATCCTGGGGCAGCTCCTCGGTGCCCCAGGAGTCGAGCTCGCGAATGAAGCTTCGGCCGCAATCGGGCTGCCATCACTGCCGAGCTTCGCTGAGGTGGAGCACGCGTTTTCCGTGCTCGTTCTGCCTCAGCTCTCCTTGACGTTCACCAATGCCGTACTGCTGACAGCGCTTGTCGCGAGTGACTACTTCGATGATCGCGCCGCTCATGTCACGCCAGCCCGGCTGTCGCTGACGAGCGGTCTTGCCAACCTCCTCCTCACGCCGTTCGGCGCGCTCCCCATGTGCCACGGGGCAGGGGGATTGGCAGCCCATTATCGCTTCGGTGCCCGCAGCGGCGCGGCGCCACTGTGCCTCGGCCTTCTCCTCATCGCGCTTGCGCTTTTCCCGGGTGGCGGCGGCCTAGCGGCTCTTGCTGCCATTCCTGCTGCCGGGCTCGGGTCGCTTCTGCTGATCGCCGCGGGCGAACTGGCGTTGACCAAGCGGCTCTTCGATTCGAAGCCCTCGTGTTGGCCGGTGATCGCCGCGACTGCGGCCGTTACCCTGTGGGCTGATCGCTTCTGGGGATTGCTGGCGGGCTCGGGCGCCGAGTTGGTGAGAATGGCGGCTGTTCGCGCCCTCCGGAGAGAGGCCAAGGGCTAACGCGAACCGGCTCTGAAGCGATGGAGCAAGATTTCGGCGCCTGATCCAACTTATGCTTGATAGCAAGCAGGTGCAGATGGGGATCTTGACGCGATTTCTGAGCCGTAGCTAACTCGTAACGGAGAAGACCAATTGCCCCGCGGCAGCAACGGTGGATCAGGCCCGGAGAATTCGGATGGACGAGCCCAAGCGAAAGACCGAATTGCGCCACGGCGCGGGCGGGCGTGCCGCGCACGACGTCGGCGGTCTGGATTTCGGCCCGATCGATCGCACGGAGCACGACCTGGCGCTCTGGGAAAAGCGGGTCGACGCCATGCTGGTCCTGCTGAGCGGCCCGAAGAAAGGGGCGTTCAAGATCGATGCCATGCGCCGCGTCATCGAGGATTACGGCCAGCAGCAATATGATCGGACCACCTATTACGAGAAGTGGATCCGGGCCATCCGCAACCTGCTGATCGAGCAGGAAGTTCTCACCAAGTCCGAGATCGAGAGCAAGATCGCAGCCGTCGAGCAAGCCATGCGAACCGCCGGGCGGGACCTCGCTGGCGGCTCTGTACCCTGGGATACGTCGGAGACGCCGATTTGACTGAAGGAGCCCCCCGCTTCCGGCCGGGCGATCCGGTCCGGGTCGATGAACGGATGGCGCTCGGCCATTGCCGGACGCCCTGGTATCTGCGCGGGCGGACAGGCGTGATCGCCAGCGTGCACGGCGCCTTTCATGATCCCGAGAAGCTCGCCTACCACAAGCCGGGCCTTCCCCGGCAGGTGCTCTACAAGGTGCGCTTCCGGCAATCCGATCTCTGGACCGGATACTCCGGGCGGTCGCAGGACCAACTCGAGGCCGATATCTACGAGCATTGGCTCAT
>JAEVZQ010000174.1 GCA_023392135.1 Pseudomonadota bacterium
CTCGCATACCGCGCGATGCCCTGCTTCTGGCCGCGCGGGTCCATGACGATCAGTTTCGCGCCGCGCTTGGCTGCATTCTTCAGATAAGTTGCAGCAACCGGATGGTTCTCCGCAGGGCGTGCACCGATCACGATGATGCAGTCCGCGTCGTTCGCCGCCGTGAACGGAGCGGACACTGCGCCCGAGTTGAGGCCTTCCATCAGCGCCGCCACCGAGGAGGCGTGGCAAAGCCGCGTGCAGTGGTCGACGTTATTGGTGCCGAAACCCTGACGGACGAGCTTCTGGAACAGGAAGGCCTCTTCGTTCGAGCCCTTCGCGGACCCGAATCCCGCGAGTGCCTTGCCACCCCGATTGTCACGGATACGGCGGAATCCGGACGCCGCTTTCTCCAGCGCCTCATCCCAGGTCGCCTCGCGGAATACGGTCCATGGATTGCGCGGGTCGACGACGATATCGCCGGACTTGGGCGCGTCCTCTCGCCGGATCAGCGGCTTCGTCAGGCGGTCCGGGTGATGGATGTAGTCGAACCCGAAGCGACCCTTGACGCACAGCCGGTTGTTGTTCGCGGGTCCGTCGCGGCCGTCCACGTAAAGGATCTTGCCGTCTTTGACGTTCACTTTGATCTGGCAGCCGACGCCACAGTAGGGGCAGACAGTATCGACCGATCCGTCCTCGAAAGCGACTCGCTTGCCCGCCTTGTCGAGCAGGTTCGCCTCCATCAGCGCGCCGGTCGGGCAGGCTTGGACACACTCGCCGCAGCCGACGCAGGTCGATTCGCCCATGCCGACGTCGAAGTCGAACACCGGCCGGGCACCATGGCCGCGATAAGCCATGCCAATGACGTCGTTCGACTGCACCTCGCGGCAGGCGCGCACGCAAAGGCCACATTTGATACAGGCGTCGAGGTTGACGGCGATCGCCGCATGCGTGTTGTCGGGCGCCGGAAGATCACCGCGCGGGAAGCGGCTGGTCGCCTGAATACCCATGGCATCGACCCAGTTCCAGAACTTGGAGGCCGGGTCATGGCTCTCCTCCTTCGCCGGCTGGTCGGCAAGGAACAACTCGAACACCATCTCGCGGCTTTTGCGGGCACGCTCGCTGGCGGTCTTCACCTTCATGCCGGGTGCCGGCTTCCGGATGCAGGAGGCGGCGAGCACGCGCTCGCCTGCGACCTCGACCATACAGGCTCGGCAGTTGCCGTCGGCCCGGTAGCCGGGCTCGGGGAGCCAGCACAGGTGCGGAATGGTAGTTCCCTGCCGTTGAGCCACCTGCCAGATGGTCTCGCCCGCGTCTGCCTCGACGACCTTGCCGTCGAGCTCGAACGTGATCTTTTCGGTCATTCCAAACCCCTGGCCCAACCTGTGTCGCTGTTCGTGCGTTTTGCTGAGGCGCGGAATTGATCGCGCGCATATCCGGCGCTCTCTGCGCGCTCGAGTTTATTGCCCGGGAGATACCTCAGGGAGTGATGACGATGACAGTTCCAACGACCATAGCCCACGCCGTTCAGCAAACGCAGGAATGGCTGAAGGAGCTGCGGGACAACGGCGGCCTGGCGAGTGAGTCCGAGGCGTACGCCGTGCTGCGCGCCGTGCTTCACCAGCTCCGGGACCGCCTGACCTTGGCCGAGGCGGTCGACCTCGGACAGCAGCTGCCGCTGATCATTCGCGGCATTTATTATGACAGCTGGCGACCGTCGCACGCGCCTGAAAAAATCCGGACGACGCAGAAGTTTTTTGATCAGATCGTCATACGGCTGCTGCCGCATCAAATTCCACCGGAGCCCGCGGTCCGGGATGTGTTTGCGCTGCTCGCCCACCATATCGATCCGGGCGAGATCGCGGATGTGATCGACCAGCTCCCGGCAGAGCTCAAGGAGCTGTGGCCGCAATCGGCCCGCACCTTCCGTGCTCGTACTGGCTGATGTCGCCGGGAAAAAGATCACTGCACCCGCTCTCTCATTGCTGATTTCCATGCTCGTGCCGGCCATTCGGCGGACCCTCATAGCCGCGCAGCTGCGCGTAGCGGCGGCGCTGCTCGACGCTCAGCAGAGGAGCCGTCTTCAGATGGGCGTTCAGGTGAGCAATCCTCACCTCTGCCCTTGCGCTGTCAGCCTGCCTGACGAGTGAGCGGATCTCCTCGGGGCTCGCGCTGCCCGAGCGGAACGAGGCGTCAACCGCGTGCTCTGCCTCCAGATACCGTGCACCGGCGGACTGGGCTGCATGCTTCATACGCGCAAAAATCGCCTCGACCGAATTTCGCTGCTCATCCGTCAACTGCAGCTCGGCCGCTAGCTCCAGCACGTGCGCCGGGCCGGGATAACCGTTGAGCTCGGCCGGTCGCGCCAGCCCCATTCCGCGGCCTTGGCGGAGGTCTGCGATCTCTGTGTCTGAGAAAGTGGAGATCGCCCGGTGCTCCTGGCCGGCGTAGGGCTGCGCGTGAGCTGGCAGGCCGCCACGCGAATCCTTGTGCTGAGCCACGGCCATCCCAGTACAGACCAGCAGCGTGCCGAGCGCACACCCTCCGAGTACTTGTTTCATCGACCTCACCCTTTGAGCTCGATTTCTACGAAGGCGTACTCGCCATCGCTGGCGTTGATGACGTTGTGATGGACTCCCGCCTTTCGGAAATAGGAAACGCCGCGCTTCAGATCAGCGTAG
>JAEVZQ010000184.1 GCA_023392135.1 Pseudomonadota bacterium
TCGTTGCAGAACATCCTGGAGAGCCTCGTCTACATGCGCCACGAGGTGACCGTCGATCCGCTGATCGCCGAGCGCGCGCGCCGTGCGGTCGAGCGCATGATCAATCTCACCAACTGAGGACTTCTGAGCCGCTGCGCGTTTCCCTTTCGGGACGCGGCGGCTCGGGTACATCGCCATGATGAAGGGCGGACGAGCAAATCAGTCAGCCGCTGGTGGCGATATCGTCATCATCGGCGCGGGGCTGGCTGGCCTGTTCACCGCCCTCAAGCTTGCGCCGGCTCCGGTCACGCTCATCTCTCCCGCAGCCCTCGGCGAGGGCACATCGAGCGCCTGGGCGCAGGGTGGCATCGCCGCGGCCGTTGGTGAAGGCGACACGCCCGAAGCGCACGCCGCCGACACCATCCGCGCCGGGGCTGGCATCGTCGATGAGCGCATTGCCCATCTCGTCGCCTCCGAAGCGCGCGACCGCATACGCGACCTGCTCGCCTATGGCGTCCCGTTCGATCGTAATCTCGAAGGACACTTCCTGCTTTCCCGCGAAGCCGCGCATTCGGCCAGCCGGGTGGTCCGCGTCTCCGGCGACCGCGCGGGCCTTGCCATCATGCAAGCCCTGATCGACGCCGTGCGGCGGGCTCCGTCGATCACAGCGCTCGAGAGCTATACGGCGCTGTCACTGATCAAGACCGGAGATCGGGTTACGGGTGTCAATCTCGCCCGCACCGATGATCCGTCCGCAGTGTACGTGCTCGACGGCGCCCGTGCTGTCGTGCTGGCGACCGGCGGCGTTGGCGGGCTTTACGCCGTCACGACCAACCCTCCGCATGCGCGGGGCGAAGGCATGGCGATCGCGGCACGAGCCGGCGCGACCCTATCCGATGCGGAATTCGTTCAGTTTCACCCCACCGCACTGGACGTGAGCCTCGATCCGGCGCCGCTGGCGAGCGAAGCGCTGCGCGGTGAAGGCGCAGTGCTGATCAATGGCGCGGGCGAGCGCTTCATGATCGGCCAGCACCCGGATGCAGAGCTGGGCCCCCGCGACGTGGTCGCGCGTGCCGTATTCGGCGAAATCGTTGCGGGTCGCGGTGCTTATCTCGACTGCCGGGAAGCCATCGGTGCACGCTTCCCCCAGGCATTTCCAACCGTCTATGAATACTGCCGGGCCGCCGGTCTCGATCCTGTCACCCAGCCGCTGCCGGTCACACCGGCCGAGCACTACCACATGGGCGGCGTCCGCACAGACGAGTGGGGCCGGACGAGCGTACCCGGCCTCTGGGCTGCCGGAGAGGTCGCCTCCACGGGACTCCATGGCGCAAACCGGCTCGCATCCAACTCCCTGCTCGAGACGGTCGTCTTCGGCGCTCGCGTCGCTGCCGATGTCGGCAGGCTCGAGCGGGGCCGGACCACGCGCGTCGCTCTCGACAGGACGCGAACCACCCACCTGCCCGATTTCGCCGCCCGCGCCGAGGCCATCCGGATCATACGGACGGCAATGTTCCGTCACGTCGGGGTCGAGCGCGATGCTGAAGGCCTGACCAAAGCGCTCGCCATCCTCGAGGCCGTCGACCAGGTCGCCGATGGAGATCCCGTCATCGAGAATGTCACGATCGCAGCACGCCTCATTGCCGAATGCGCGTTGCGCCGCAAGGAAAGCCGGGGCGGCCATTATCGCAGCGACTACCCGGAGGCGAGCCCCCAGTGGCAGCGGCGCAGCACGATCACGCTGGCTGGCCTTGACCTCAGGTCGGCTTTGAAGACTGGTGGACTGTCCGCCGTCATCGGCGGAACGACAGACAGGACCTGATGCACATGATGCCCAGAAGCCGGTTCGATATTCGCCTGCCCGAGCCGCTGATCGCCAGCGCTGTTGCCGGTGCACTGGCGGAGGACCTCGGCCTTGCCGGTGACGTGACGACAGACGCCGTCATCGCGCCGGAGGCGACCGCGTCAGCCGTATTCGCGGCGCGCAAGCCAGGCGTCATTGCCGGGCTCCAGGTCGCGGCCGCCACGTTCCGCCATCTCGATCCTGCTGTGAAAATCCAAGTATTCACCCCTGATGGTGAGGCGGTGGAGCCCGGAAAAGTCATCGCGCGCGCCAGCGGCAATGCCCGCGCGCTGCTGACAGCCGAACGCGTCGCCCTCAACTTCCTCGGCCGCATGAGCGGGATCGCGACGCTCACCCGCCGCTATGTCGACGCCGTGGCCGGAACGCGTGCCCAGATCGCCGACACCCGGAAGACCACGCCAGGGCTTAGGGCCTTCGAGAAATACGCCGTGCGCGCAGGCGGCGGGATGAACCATCGCATCGGCCTCTTCGATGCCGTTCTCATCAAGGATAATCACATCGCCGTTGCAGGAGGCGTCGGCCAGGCGGTCGCTGCGGCCCGCGCCCGCGTCGGCCACATGGTCAAGATCGAGGTCGAGGTCGATACGCTCGACCAGCTCGGGGAAGCGCTCCAGCATCACATCGATGCGGTTCTGCTCGACAACATGACGCCCGATCAGCTCGCAAAGGCTGTCCGCATCGTTGCCGGACGCGCGGTCACGGAGGCTTCGGGCGGCGTCAACCTTGATACGGTCCGGGCGATAGCAGAGGCCGGTGTCGATCTCATCTCAGTCGGCGCCCTCACCCACTCGGCCATGGTGCTGGATATTGGATTGGACATTGAAATCGGCACGATGGCCTAGTGGTGATCGAGAAATTCGCTACACTTGGTGGAGGGAGGACAAGCGAACTTCTCGGTCTGACCCACACTGACCGAAGTTCGCTCCCGAACGCTGCCGCGAACGCAAGCGTACCAGGAATCGGGACCCGAGCGGCATTGCCGCGCATGCTCCGCCCGCGGTTTCGCCATACTTGGCGGGCACGGCTGAACCCGCGATATCAATTCCTTAACACGGGCCCCGCACTGTGCGGCGTCGGAGGAGGGAGTGCATGGTACAGGTCGTCGTCTATTGGGGCCTGGCCGCCTTTGGCTCTATGGTGATCGGCGGCCTGATCGCCGGTCTGAAGAAGCGCGACCATTCGTTCTGGATGGCGTGGTCGTTTCTTTTCCCACCCGCCATCATACTTCTTCTCCTGTTGCCCTCACTCACCCAGCGCCCCCGCCGCCGCACCCTCGACGAGGAGGACGCGGCCGAGTTTTAGAGCGCAGCCGTTTGCTAAATCTCGCCGGATCGCCCGACCGTAACGCCTGAGCGTGGCTGAGAAGGCCGCTTTCTTCTGGCAACCGTCGAGCGGCCCTGCTTTCGCTGGGGCTTGCGGCCGTTGGCAGTAAAAGCAAGCCGCTCGACTTTCTTTCCCCGTACGGT
>JAEVZQ010000232.1 GCA_023392135.1 Pseudomonadota bacterium
GACCTGGATCGCTTCGCACGCCCTCGCGCGCAAGCAGTGAGCTGGCTGCCGCCTGCTCCGCCTGCCGCTTGGTTGCACCTTCACCGCGCGCGGGCTTGCGGCCGGCGATGTGCACCTCGGTCACGAACCGGGGTGCGTGATCCGGGCCACTCCGCGAAATCTCGATGTACTCGGGCAAGTCGAGCCCCTGCCCCTGTGCCCATTCCTGCAGCGCTGACTTGGGATCGGCGACTACGTGCGGCAGCGCCTCGAACTGCGATGTCCAGAGCCCGCGCACGACTTTGCGCGCGGCTTCGAAACCCGCCTCGATGAAAATGGCCCCGAGCAGAGCCTCGAGCGCGTCTGCAAGGATGGTTTCCTTCTCGCGCCCGCCGCTCTCGGCTTCGCTGTCGCTCAGAATGAGATGCGAGCCAAGGCCGACTCTCCGGGCGACGCTGGCGCAGGCCTGCCCGCGGACCAGTCTGTTGTAGCGGCGCGCGAGCTCACCTTCCGTGGCCTCGGGATGGTTCCCGTGCAGCAATTCTGCAATGGCGAGGCCGAGGACCCTGTCCCCGATGAACTCGAGCCGCTCGTTGTCCTGCCGCGTGCCGCGCTGCGAGCGCACGCTCGCATGAGTCAACGCCCGCTCGAACAACTCGCGGTTCTTGAAGGTGTATCCAAGGTGCTTCTCGAGGTCTGTCGACTTCTTTTGCCGTTGCACGTGTGTTTCAGCGTACCAGATTGAAGAAACGATCCCAGCGGATATCCCACGGCCACTGCCACGGCGTGTAGAGGCGGAACGCGTTGGGGTCGTCAAAGGCTCCGGAGAAGAAGATGATCTCGGCGCGGCCCACGAAGTTCTCGAACGGCACGTAGCCGACGCCCCACTGTGCACGGCTGTCCGTGGAGTTGTCGCGGTTGTCGCCCATCATGAAGTAGTGGTTCTCCGGCACCTTGAAGACGCCCGTATTGTCGAACGGACCGTTGGGCTCGGAGTCGAGCACCTTGTACTTTACGCCGTTGGGCAGGGTCTCCTCGTACTGCGGGATGCGGCGCAGGATGCCGTCCTCCTCGCGAGTCACGAAATCGCCGACCCGCTTTTTCGGCACGGCCTCTCCATTGATGTAGAGGACGCCGCCCCGCATCTGGATCTCGTCACCCGGCAGGCCGATCACGCGCTTGATATAGTCGGTCGAGTTGTCGCGCGGCAGCTTGAATACGGCGACATCGCCCCGCTCCGGCTGCGCGGCGAAAATCCGGCCCTCGAAAATATTGACGCCAAAAGGAAAGGAATAGCGGCTGTAGCCATAGGAGAGCTTGGAGACGAACAGGTAATCTCCTACCAGCAGCGTCGCTTTCATCGAGCCGGATGGGATGTTGAAAGGCTGATAGAAGAACACGCGCACGACCATCGCGAGCGCAAGCGCCTGAATGACGATCTTTACGGTCTCCCACCAGCCGCTCTCGCGCTTTTTGCCGGTGTCTGTATTCAGGCTCATCTGGTGCTCCTCGGCGGCACTGCCCCGGATACTCCGAGGTCCCCCGCTTCCGTTTTTCCGGCCCGCTATAACCCTTCCGAGGGGAGCACGCAAAGGGGTACCCGGACCTGTACTGCTGTTCTCAAGGCGAACTGGTGTCGAGCGGAACGCCCGAAATGATGACAATGGCCTGCGCCAGCGGGTAGTCGTCGGTCAGGCTCAGGTCAATTCGAGCGGCGTAACCGGGCGGTGTAATCCGCTTCAGTTGCTCGGCCGCGCCACCCGTCAGCATGAGCGTCGGACGGCCTGACGGCAGATTGATGACACCCATGTCCCGCCAGAACACTCCGTGTCGGAGACCGGTTCCGAGCGCCTTGGAACAGGCCTCCTTGGCGGCGAACCGTTTCGCGTACGAGGCGGCGCGCTCCTTGCGCCGATCGGACTTGCGCCGCTCCGTCTCGGTAAAGACACGCTCGATGAAACGGTCACCGAATCGCGCGATCGTACGCTCGATACGGTCGATATCGATGATGTCGTTTCCGAGACCGAGAATCATAAGGTGTCAGGCGCTCCTACGGCCTGTGACGCTTGCGCGCGCTTCGTCCATCAGGGCGCGCATTCGGCGCACCGCGGAATGGAGTCCGCCGAAGATGGCCTCGCCGATGAGGAAGTGGCCGATGTTGAGCTCGATCACCTGCGGGATGCGCGCCACGGGAGCCACCGTATTGTACGTGAGGCCATGGCCAGCATGGACCTCGAGGCTTGCGTCCGCCGCGATACGTGCCGCGATCCGCAGCCGTTCCATTTCGCTCGCCAACGCCCTGGCGTTCTCTTCGAGCGCACGCTCGCAGTAAGCGCCGGTATGGAGCTCCACGATGTCCCCGCCGATGGCAGCGGCCGCCTGGATCTGGCGCTCATCGGGCTCGACGAACAGCGACACGCGGATACCTGCCTCCTTGAGACGCGCCACATAGCTCGTCAGATGCTCGCGCCCGCCTGCGACATCGAGCCCGCCTTCGGTCGTACGCTCCTCGCGCCGCTCGGGCACGAGGCAGCAGGCATTCGGCAGATGGCGCAGCGCAACGGCCAGCATCTCCTCCGTGGCCGCCATCTCCAGGTTGAGCGGGCGGGTCAGCTCCGACTTGAGCCGGGCGATGTCGCTGTCCGAGATATGGCGGCGGTCCTCCCGCACGTGTGCCGTGATCCCGTCGGCCCCGGCCTCCACGGCCAAGTGCGCGGCGCGCAAGGGATCCGGGTGGCGCCCCCCACGTGCGTTACGGATCGTTGCTACGTGGTCGATGTTGACGCCCAGGCGCTGAAACGGGGGGTCCAGGTTCGGGGTCATTTGGTTTTCTGCTGCCTCCTCGAGATCATTCCAGGCGCACCGTGCGCCAACGGGTTGCCGGCCATTTTCACTGCCGTGCGATCAGGCCGCGAGCGGCCTGTGCTCAATCGAACGAGCGCTCAACATTGCTCACGACCGGCTTCGCCCGCAAGCCGGCAATGATGCGATTCAGGTGCTCCAGATCCCACACCTCCACCTCGAGCATCATCTCCGTGAAGTCAGAGGCGCGCTGCACCATGCGCAGGTTGTCGATGTTACCGTCCGTTTCGCTGATCACCTGGGCGATCTGCGCCAGCGACCCCGGCTCATTGATTGCCGTCACCCTGAGCCTGGCTGGGAAGCGCTCCGGATGCTCGGACGCGATATCCCATGTGACGTCGATCCAGCTCTCCTTCTCGAAGTCCTTTAGTCGCGGCGAATGGATCTGGAAAATCCGGATCCCCTCACCCGGGATCATCACGCCCACGACCCGGTCACCGGGCACCGCTCCGCCTTCCTCGAAGCTGACCGGCAGATCGTTGCGCAGACCGCGAATGGGAAGACCTCCCGGCCGCGAGCCCGTGTCGTTCGCGTTGCCGGTGAACCGGAACTTGAGGCCGATCACCTTGCTCAGGTTGAACCAGCCCTCCTGGCTGGTCGCATGACTATGCCGGTTCTTGGGCCGATAGGAACCAACGCGCTGATCAGGATCTGCCGCTTCCGGTGCGACAGCCCTTAGCACGTCCGCGATCGGCAGCTCGCTGCGGCCGACGGCGGCCAGCGTGTCCTCGATCGTCTTCTGACCTAGCCGGTGTAGCACCTTCTTCAGTTTCTCGTCGCTGTACTCAAGGCCCGCCTTCTCGAAGCGCGTGACGAGCAGCCGCCGGCCCAGCTCGGAGTACTGCCGCCTCAACGCGTCACGGGAGGCGCGGCGGATGGCAGACCGCGCTCGCCCCGTCACCGCAAGCCGCTCCCAGGCCGCGGGCGGAGTCTGCCCGTTGGCGGTGAGCACCCGCACCTCGTCGCCATTGCGCAACATGGTCGAGAGAGGCATCTGCCGGCCGTTGATCAGGGCACCTACCGTCGAGTGGCCGATGTCGGTGTGGACGGCATAGGCGAAGTCGATCGGCGTTGCACCTCGCGGGAGGGCGATCAGCCGGCCTTTCGGCGTGAAGCAGAACACCTGATCGTGGAAGAGCTCGAGCTTCGTGTGCTCCAGGAATTCTTCCGGGTTGTTGCCGTCGAGCAGCGTCTCGACGAGCCGGCGCAGCCACATATAGGGGCCGCTGTCTTTCTCGTAGGTGGCTCGCGAGCCATTCCCGCTGCCGTTGTCCTTGTAGAGCGCGTGCGCGGCCACGCCGTACTCGGCCACGTGGTGCATCTCGCGGGTGCGGAGCTGCAGCTCGACGCGCTGATGCCGCGGGCCGACGATCGTCGTGTGGATGGACCGGTATCCGTTCTGCTTCGGCGTCGAGATGTAATCCTTGAAGCGGCCGGGGACAGAGCTCCAGGTGGTGTGCACCACGCCGAGAACCCGGTAGCAGTCCGTAATGCTGCCCAGGATCACGCGAAAGCCGTAAATGTCGGAGAGCTGCTCCAGCGAAATCTGCTTGTTCTGCATCTTCCGCCAGATGGCGTACGGCTTCTTTTCCCGGCCCGACACCTCAGCATCGATTTTCGCCTCGGCGAGCTTGCTGCGCAGCGCCGTCTGGATCTCGTCGACGATACCGCGGTTGCGCTCGCGGAGCTGTGCGAGCCGCGCAGTCACTGTCTGATAAGCGTCCGGGTTCAACCAGCGGAATGCGTAATCCTCCAGCTCCTCGCGAAGCTGCTGCATGCCCATGCGCCCGGCCAGAGGCGCGTAGATGTCGAGCGTCTCCTGCGAGATCCGCGCACGGGCGTCCGGCCGCATGTGCTCGAGCGTTCGCATGTTGTGCAGCCGGTCTGCCAGCTTGACCAACAGCACCCGGATATCGCTCGAGATCGCTATCAGAAGCTTACGAAAGTTCTCGGCCTGCTCAGCGCGCTTGGAGACGAGATCGAGCCGCCGGATTTTCGTCAGCCCATCGACCAGGGCGCCGATCTCGGACCCGAAGAGCTGGTCGACCTCGGCCCGCGTCGCCTCGGTGTCCTCGATCACGTCGTGCAGAAGCGCCGTCGCGATGGTCGCGTCGTCGAGCTTGAGATCGGTCAGGATCGCTGCAACCTCGAGGGGATGCGAGAAGTAGGGGTCGCCCGAGGCGCGCTTCTGGTTGCTGTGCGCCTTCATGGCATAGACGTAGGCGCGGTTGAGCAGCGCCTCGTCAGCCCGTGGGTCGTAGTCGAGCACGCGCTCGACAAGCTCGTACTGGCGCATCATGGTCTGCGCACCTTAATCGAGAGTACGCACCCTGCGCCGGCCTGGATGGAATGGCGCCGCAAGCTCGAGCGGCTCCGCCCCCGCGTTGGAGGAAGCTCAGCGCCCGTTGCGGCCCCCGCCATTTCCGCCGATCGCAGCAGACGGCTCCGTCGGGGTCAGGCTCTCCATACCGCGCAGGAGCTGTTCCTCCGTGAGGACATCGACGACGTTGTCGCTCGCCTGATCGTCGCGGCCGAGCAGCGGGCTGCGCCTCTCCGGCGCCAGCACCGGCGCACCGGCAGCTTCCGGCTCGTCCACCTCGACGTTCTTCTGGATCGAATGGATCAGCGATTCGCGCATATCGTCCGGGGGAATCGTCTGTTCGGCGATCTCGCGCAGCGCGATCACCGGGTTTTTATCGTTCTCCTGCTCGACAGTCATCGGGCTACCGTTCGCGATCGCGCGCGCACGGTGAGCGGCAAGCAGCACCAGCTCGAATCTGTTGGGAACCTTGTCGCCGCAATCTTCGACGGTGACGCGAGCCATGATGAACCCTCGTGGATGCGCAACCCGAGGCCGAGCCAAAACCGCCCGACCCGACCTGCTGGCCTCAGGAGCTTGCCTATTTACACGAAATCCACCGAGAATCAAGGATTCGGCGGACACCGCGACGCTGTGGCCCTAGTCCGGCCAGGAGCGTTCTGCCCGCAATCCCGGTGACCGGATGCCGCCATTTGGGCACAACGTCGAGGAGCGGCACCAGGACGAATGCACGTCGGTGGGCTTCCGGATGCGGCAGGACGATGCGGCCGCGATGGCGCGTGAACGGCGGCCAGCCGTAACGCTTGCTCGCGAAGTCGATGATGTCGAGGTCGAGCGGCCTCGGACCCCAGTGGACGCCGAGTCGCCGACCTGCCTTTCTTTCCAATGACTTGAGCCTAAGCAGCAAGGTCGCGGGCGCAACCTTTACTTTTGCCAACAGAACGGCGTTCAGGTAACGTGGCTGCCATCTGCCGCCGACGGGCTCGGTCTCGTAAAGTGCCGAGACGGCCTCGACGGTGATCCGCCGATCCTGCAACTCCGTTATTGCACGACGCAGTGTTCGTATCGGAGCGCCCCAAGCCCCGGGCAGGTTGGCGCCAATCGAGATCAGTACTGATTTCATTACGATTCAGAAAAGGAGCTGTCACACATCATATTTTCGAGTTGCAGAGTAAAGACAATCAAATCGCCCAATTCCGCCTTCAAGGTAAGCAGATCAGCAGTTTAGTGCGCTGAGCTAGTGGACGTAAGGCACGCGGCGGGGCGCTGCCTTTTGAATCATCGCGTTCGTGTTGGACTTCTAGCGGGGAGATGACTTGAGACCTGCTCCCGAGGTGACCTATGCATTTTCATCCTGACGAGAAAATCGCGCTTTTCATCGATGGCGCAAACCTTTATGCGACCGCCAAAGCATTGGGTTTCGACATTGACTACAAGCGTCTCTTGGCTCTGTTCCGCAAGCAGGGGCGGCTGATCAGAGCGCTGTACTACACGGCATTGGCCGAGGACCAGGAGTATTCGTCGATTCGGCCGCTGATCGACTGGCTGGACTACAATGGCTACACGATGGTGACCAAGCCGACCAAGGAGTTCACCGACTCCATGGGACGACGTAAGATCAAGGGCAACATGGACATCGAGTTGACGGTCGATGCCATGCGTCTGTCGCGGTCGGTCGACCACATCGTCCTGTTCTCTGGTGACGGTGACTTCAAGTCCCTCGTCGCCGCTCTCCAGCAAGAGGGCCGGCGCGTCAGCGTCATCTCTACACTACAGACGCAGCCACCCATGGTTGCAGACGAGCTCAGGCGCCAAGCCGACCAGTTCGTCGACATCGCGGACCTGGAGCAATTCATCTGCCGCGATCCAGCCACCCGGCCGATTCGCAATGGCGATCGCGCCTACACCGGCCGGCGGGATGGCTATCAGCGTTCGGCAGCGGAGCCTGTTCCGTTCCAGGATCAGGATGACCTGTCCGAGGAAGTCTGAGGCCTATGCACGGCTTACCGGCTTCGGCAGCGGCTGAGCTCAGCTCCGCTGCTGCCGAGCCAGGCCGGGATTGCCCACTTTGTCCACGACTGGTGGCCTATCGGCTCACCAATCGCGCGGCGGAGCCCGGCTGGCACAACGCCCCGGTCCACTCGTTCGGCGACCCTGCGGCGCGGCTCTTGATCGTGGGCCTGGCGCCGGGGCTGCGTGGCGCGAACAGAACGGGGCGGCCCTTCACGGGCGACTTCGCAGGTAACCTCCTCTACGAGACGCTGCTCGACTTCGGCTTTGCGACCGGTCACTACGGCGCCGATCCCAGCGACGGCCTGCAGCTCACTGGCTGCATGATCACGAATGCCGTCAGGTGTGTGCCGCCGCAGAACAAGCCCCTGCCTGTCGAAGTCAAGACCTGCCGGCGATTCCTGAGCGCTCGAATCGCACAGCTCAACCGGCTGACGGCCATCATGGCCCTCGGCCGCATCGCGCACGAGAGCGTACTGACAGCACTCGACGCGCGAAAAAGCGCCTTCCCCTTCGCACACGGCGCGCAGCACGCAGTCCAGCCGGGCCTCATGCTCTTCGACAGCTATCATTGCTCTCGCTACAACACGAACACGGGCAAGCTGACGCCGGAGATGTTCAGGGCGGTCGTTCAGGCGATCAGGGACCACCTCGGCCCTCGCCAGGCAGTGTCGGCACTGCCTCCGGCCCGGGAACCGCGGGCGTAGATATTCGATTACGGAAAAGCCTAGCGAGCGTTACCTTGCGCCGGATCAATGGCGTGATCCACGCCGCGTGGCAGGCTCAGATGCGGAAAACACGCACAAGGTGTCGTGATGCTCGAGATTGCGCCGGAAAAGGTTGCCCACATCATCATCAAGGCTCGTGAATACGACACGAAGGTCGATGTTCACATTCCGGACGAAGGCAGCGGGTCGGAAGGTGAGCCCGACGATGTCCTGGAGTCCATGCCGGACGACACCTCACGGCCCGAGCTGGTCAGCTTCATCGAATCCCTCAACGAGGACGAGCAGGCGCACCTCGTGGCCTTGACCTGGGTCGGACGCGGCACTTTCGAGCCGGAAGAGTTCGACGAAGCCGTTGCGACGGCACGGCAGGAGAAGATCAACTCGACCTCCGAGTACCTGCTCGGCATTCCGTTGCTTGCAGACTACCTGGCGGAAGGCCTCGAGAAGCTCGGCTTTCCCGTGGAGGATATCGAGAGCGAGATCCTCTAAATGCGATGGCTGAGAAATTCACCACACTAGCGGGCCGCTGGCGGCAGCTCGGATCGGAGGCGTGATTCTTCCTCATAGGTGACGGTCGCGGTGATGTACGCCAGGACCTCCCGCGCATGCGTGTTTGGCGGATGCACCGGATAGAATACCTGATCGATACGGCCATCC
>JAEVZQ010000244.1 GCA_023392135.1 Pseudomonadota bacterium
GATCAGGCTTGCGCCCATTGTCCAATATTCCCCACTGCTGCCTCCCGTAGGAGTCTGGGCCGTGTCTCAGTCCCAGTGTGGCTGATCATCCTCTCAGACCAGCTACGGATCGTCGCCTTGGTGAGCCATTACCTCACCAACTAGCTAATCCGACGCGGGCCCATCTAATGGCGATAAATCTTTCCCCTTTCGGGCGTATGCGGTATTACCCCAAGTTTCCCTGGGCTATTCCGCACCACTAGGTAGGTTCCCACGCGTTACTCACCCGTCTGCCGCTCTCCATTGCTGGAGCGCTCGACTTGCATGTGTTAGGCCTGCCGCCAGCGTTCGTTCTGAGCCAGGATCAAACTCTCAAGTTGAAGAGTTGGATTCTGGACGGCTTGGAGGGAATCTCTCCAAGGATCACTGCGTAACGGGCACCTTCACACAAGACGCTGCCATGGCAAGAGTTACCTCTCACCTGGCGCATCCATGGTGATGGCTGAAACGCAGTATCGCCAGAGTCTCGTTTGGCTCTCAGCACCCGCGAGGGAGCTTCGAGCCCGCTAGGACCCCGCCGCCTGCGTTTCCCTTTCTTCACGATTAACTTGTCAAAGAGCAAATCCCCGAGCGCCGCCCGCCACTGCGGGTCCTCCGAGACAACGACTTCCCCTCCGGATAGAACCGGTGGAGATTTCGCCGGTGAGACGGAAATTGGCGCCCCATCCGGGGCAGCGGGGCGTCAGTGCCTCGCGACAAGGGTGCTTCTACTGGAACCCCCTGCCCCTGTCAACACCCGATTTCGGATCCTTCGAAAATTTCTCAAGGGTCGCACGGCTGTCGTCGAGGCTACCCTGGCCGGGCTCACGCCACAGCGTCCATGCGCAGCTCAGTTAGATAGATAGTATCGAATGGCGGCTATACAAGGGGGCCGAGCGATCTCCTCGCCCCTGATCGAACGGTTCGTCCGCATCTCCGAGCTGGTAGCTGCCTTGATTGCAATGGAGCCCTTACGGAAAGCGGCGCCCCGGCACTCGTGCGGCGGTCCGGGGCGCTGTCAGAGAGCCCATTCAAGGCAAGGCGGCGCGCGCTGACCCGTCGAGGGCCATCATTCTGTTCCGCTGCCGCCGTCCCGCCATTTACGCGAGCGACTATGCGGACGTCAGAACAAGTTGATTGACTTGTCCGCATCGAGACATCAACAAGAGTCGATGCAGCAGACAAGCGCTTGCTAAGGGGCTGTCGAGCTTCGGGCGGGACGGGTCCAGTGTCCCAGAGGTTTCGGCAAGGGGGATTGACGGCGTGCTGAACACGCAACGCCATGCACCTGTCGGGCGCGCCCGTGCAGTGCGGCTTACGAGCCGGACGCAGGCGCTGCCGCACGTATATCGGGGTCGTGCACGCAGGGCTGTTCCTGACATTTATGACCGGGAGCTCGGTGAAACCCGGCGCGGAGGACGGTTCCGCTGGGTCCTCAGCACCTTCCTCGCAGCAGGCGTCGGGGCCGTGGCGATCGGTGTCGTCCTCTTCGGGTCTCTCGATGGAATGGACACGAGCGAGGGGGTGATCCCGGCGCTCCAGCAGTTCAGAGAGGCGCGCCTGCCGAAACCCGCGATCGTGCGCGATTCTGGCCTGAGCTGGTCCATTCCGAAGTCCGATCGGCTGCAGATTGCGGTCGGCAGCATGGGTGCCAAGCACATCATCCACGAGCAGATCCAGGTCCGGCGCGACAACCGGCCCTTCATCCAGATCCGCCCGTACATGCGGATTGTCGCCCGCTTGCTGGAAGTGCCTCCGGAAGAAGCCGAGGCGATCCCTGCCTTCAATCCATTGAAGCTCTACGAAACCGAAGCCGAGGAAGGCGAGGCGGACGGCGGATCGAGCGAGAGCCGTTCGGATGTTTCGATCCGGGTCGTCGAGTTGCTAGGCGGAATTCTACCAGGAGAGGATGGCCAGGAGCTCGATACATCTGAGGTCGCCGAGCTTGTCGCCCGGGCCGAGGAAGCGGCGCAAAACATGGCCATCCGTCCAAGCCTGCAGCCCGATGATCCTGGTGCAGAGCCAGAAGCAGACGTCGCCGAAGCGGAAGACGTTCCAAGTTCCGACGAGGCTCCCAATACGACCGTGCTCCTCAAGTCCGTCGCCGACCCGGATGATGCGGACGACGATCTCGAAGCAAGCGAGGTGCGCGTCATTCGCGTGGCTCGCGGAGACAGTCTCGCGCGGATCCTCCAGAGGCTAGGTGCCGAGTCCTGGCAGATCAATGCCATGCTGCAGGCGGCAAGACCGACCTTTCCCGACAACGCCTTGATGCCGGGGCAGGAGGTCCACGCTACACTCGTGCCGTCGCTCTCCAATCCGGACGAGATGGAGCCAGTCCGGTTCAGCATCTTTGCCGAAGGCCACGAGCACAAAGTCACCGTCGTGCGGAACACCTCGGGCGAGTTCGTAGCCAGCGCGAAGCCCTTCGACGATGGCAAGATCGCTCGGGCGGCCCTGAAGTACGGCGACAAGTCTCACTCCGCCAGCCTCTACTCGAGCATCTATTACGCTGCACTTTCGGAAGGCGTACCGCCTGAGACCATCACGCAGATCTTCCGGGTCCACGCCTACGAGACGGATTTCCGCCGGCGCGTCGGTCATGGAGACACGGTCGATTTCTTCTTCGACGTCAAGGAGGACGACGGTCCCGACAGCACACCGGGAGAGCTGCTTTACACGGCAATCACCTCAGGCGGTGAATCGCAGCGTTTCTGGCGCTTCCGCACGCCGGACGGTATCGTGGACTACTATGACGAGCACGGAAACAACTCCAAGCGCTTCCTGATGCGCAAGCCTGTCCGGGGCGATTTCGTGCGCCTCACCTCCGGCTACGGCATGCGCGTGCACCCCGTCATCAACGTCTCGAGGATGCACACGGGCATCGACTGGGCTGCACCGGTCGGCACACCAATCCTTGCCGCCGGCAATGGCGTCATCGAGGAAGCGCACCGCAAAGGCGGATACGGCAATTACGTGCGCATACGCCATGCCAACAGCTACCAGACCACGTATGCCCACATGTCCCGAATTGCTCCCGGGATGAAGGAGGGCGTCAAGGTGAAGCAGGGTCAGCTCATCGGCTATGTCGGTGCCACTGGTCTGGTTTCAGGCCCGCACCTGCACTACGAGATCCTCGTGAACAACCGGTTCGTCAATCCGCTCAAGATCCAGGTTCCGCGCGAGCGGCAGCTCACAGGACGCCAGCTCGTGGAGTTCCAAAAGGAACGCGCCCGCATCGATGAGCTCATGCGGCGTGCTCCGGTCCTGACGGCAAGCCGCTGATCTATCCGTAGGGCGATCTGATCACATTTCACGCAGCCCATGCGCAATCACCTTGCGCATGAGGCTCGGCAGAGCCTGACGGTCGAGCTCCCGGCGAGCCACCCAGCGGCAACGGCTGGAATCGGCCCAGAAAGTGAGTGCGCTATCACTTGCCACCACCGCACGATAGACGATCATCTCGAGCCGGAAGTGCGTGAACGTATGGACGACCTGACCCGGCACCCGCCACCAGTCGGCGCGCACTGGCGCCGCCCGGAGGGCCTCCGTGACGACGCGCGGATCCTCCAGCCAATCTGTCGAGGGAACTTCGATCATGCGGGCAAGGAGGCCCGTCTCCGGGCGCTGGCGCAGCAGCACACAGCCGTCCTCGCGGAGGGCGACGAAGGCAACGCCGAAACGGATCGGACGCTCGCCCTTGTCGATTTTCGCTGGCAGCGATTCCTGGATGCCCTTCGCCTGGGCCAGGCATTGGCGGCTGAGGGGGCACATCAGGCAGGAGGGTCGCTTCGGTGTACAGACGGTGGCCCCCAGATCCATCATGGCCTGGGCGAAGTCCCCGGTGCGCCTGCTCGGCGTCAGCTTGGCCGCGAGCTGCCGCAGCAGCGGTTTGACCGGGGGCAGCGGCTCGGTGACCGCAAACAGCCGCGCCACCACGCGCTCCACGTTGCCATCGACCGGGGTCGCGCGCTGATCGAAGGCGATCGCGGCAATGGCAGCGGCCGTATATGGGCCGATACCGGGGAGCTTCAATAACTCCGTTTCGGAGGCAGGAAAGCGCCCGTCGTAGCGTTCCATGATGAGACGCGCGCAGCGGTGCAGATTGCGTGCACGGCTGTAATAGCCAAGGCCCGCCCAGGCAACGAGCACGTCATCGAGCTCTGCGGCTGCCAGCTCGTCGACCGTCGGCCAGCGCCTGACGAACTTCTCGAAGTAGGCGATGACGGCCTTCACGGTGGTCTGCTGCAGCATGATTTCGCTGAGCCACACCCGGTACGGATCAGGCTCGATGCCCGGGGCCGACCGCCACGGCAGATCGCGCCGCTCGGCGTCATACCACTCGAGCAGAGCGGCCGCCGCGTCCCGGTCCCGGTCGGGCTGCATTCGTTGCTTCTCCGCCACAGCGCTCACGTGATGTCACCGCCTGCCCTGCGAATCATCCCAGAGATGGTAAGCAAGCGCGGTACGGATTGAAACGCGTAGGTTCTGCTCGTGAACAGTCGCGCTACCCAAGCTCATCATCTGCCGCCGCGGGCGGCGCTCAAGACGCGGATGCGCGCGCAGCTTTCTGCCCGTACTGTGTCGAGCTTTGTTCCGCGGCTTACACGCAAGGCCTTCGAGAAGTATGGCTTTGCGACCGCGGCATTGCTGACGGACTGGGCCAGCATCGTCGGCGCCGATATCGCAAGCTTCACGGCCCCGGAACGGCTGAAGTGGCCGCGCCGGGTCGAGGCTTTCGATGAGCCTCAGCCCGGCAACGAAGGTCGCCCGGGCGCGACGCTCATCCTGCGAGTCGACGGACCGCGCGCCATCGAGCTGCAGCACAAGACCCATCAGATCATCGAGCGCATCAATGCCAGCTTCGGCTATCGCGCCGTCGCCGAGCTGCGCTTCGTACAGGCGCCCATCGCTAGGCAATTGGTGCCGAAGTGGCGCCCCCCAGCTTCGCCGCGGCAGGGCATTCCCCTGCAGGAGGCGCCGGAGCTCGCGAGCGTCGAGGACGAGACACTCCGAAGCGCACTGGCTCGCCTGCAGGCGAGCATGCGCCGGGAGCGAGCCGGCAGCGCGGCGCATTGAGGTCACAGCCGGAACGTTGACGCAACCGTGACGGCCATTCAGTTGGCGTTCAGCGCTGAATTGCACTAAATCGATCGCAGAAATGCCTCTTCTGGCGGCACTTGTAACAGTCTGAGCAACAAGGAGTTGCCCTTTGTCCGATTTACCGAACTCCGTAAGCCGACGCGCGCTGATGCTCTCCTCGGCCTGCATCGCCCTGAGCGCCGCTACGGTTGCTCCATTATTTACCACTGCGGCACTGGCGCAACGGCGCGGGCCATCGGAAGTGCCCGTCGAGGAGTTGATGAAGCCTGGTCCATTACCGGACCTCGCCCTCGGCAATCCCGATGCCAAGGTCACGATCGTCGAGTATGCGTCGATGACGTGCCCGCACTGTGCGAACTTCAACAACCATGTGCTGCCCGAGCTGAAGAAGAAGTACATCGACACCGGGAAAGCGCGGCTGATCTTCCGCGAGTTTCCGCTCGACAACCTGGCTGCGGCGGGTGCGATGCTCGCCCGGTGCGCCGGCGACAATGCCTTCTCGATGTTAGATGTGCTGTTCGAGAAGCAGGACGAGTGGGTCACCCGCAACGATCCTGTCTCGAAGCTCTTCGAGATTGCGAAGCAGGCCGGTTTCACGAAGGAGAGCTTCGAGAAGTGCCTCAGCGACGACAAGCTGCTTGCTGACGTCGAGGCCATGCGCACCCGCGCGAACGAGCAATTCGGTGTGAACTCGACACCCACGTTCTTCATCAACGGCAAGCGCCTCTCGGGTGGCAGCTCGATTTCCGACTTCGACAGCGCCATCGAGCCGCTGCTCAAGAGCTGACCGCGGGTGCCGTCGGCGATCTCACGTCGGAGCGTAGCGGCGGGCCTCCTGCTCGCCGCCTTCGCCCTGGCGGGATGCGCGGGCGAGATGTCACTCGGTCAAGCGCTGCAGCAAACCGGGGCCATGCCGGCCAGCTCAGGGGCAAGCATCGATCGGCCTGAGTTCAACCCGTTCTCCGATACAGTCAGCACGTCCAAGCCGGCCCGGCAGGTCATTCAGAACCCGTCACTCACCGAGGTGCTGAAGCCAGGACCGCTACCCGAGATGGAGCTGGGCCGGCGCGATGCGCCCGTGACGATCGTCGAGTACGCCTCGCTCACGTGCCCCTACTGCCGCAAATTCCACCTCGAGGTGTTCCCGCAGCTCAAGCGCGATTACATCGACACCGGCAAGGTGCGCTTCATCCTGCGCGAGTTTCCGATCGGCTTTCAGTCGGGTGCGGCCACGGTAGCGCTCCGCTGCGCACCTCAGGAACGGTATTTCGAGCTTTACGGCAAGTTCCTGCAGCAGCAGCCCAAGTGGGTGAGCCAGGAGGTGCGGCATGATCCCATCTTCAAGATCGCCTCGCAGGTGGGGATGACTCGCCCGCAGTTTGACGCCTGCTACGAGAATCAAGGCATGATCGATGCGCTCAACGCGATCAAGGATCGGGGGCGCACGCTCGGCGTGATCGGTACGCCGAACTTCTTCATCAACGACCGTCTCGTGAAGACGGTGCCGGGAATGAAGGAGATCCGGGAGATGGTCGAGCCGATGCTGGCCAGCAAGTCTGGGCCGAGCGCGGTTACTCCGCATTAGGGGCACCGTCTCGGAGCCCTCACCCGAAGCCTTGGCGACAGCGCGAGGACAAGGCGAAAGATGCACATTCAGCGGCTTCGGCTGCTTGGCTTCAAGTCGTTCGTCGAACCAACGGACCTCCTCATCGAGAAGGGCCTGACGGGGGTTGTCGGCCCGAACGGCTGCGGCAAGTCCAACCTGCTCGAAGCGCTGCGCTGGGTGATGGGCGAAACCTCGCACAAGTCCATGCGCGCTGCGGCCATGGAGGATGTGATCTTTGCCGGCACGACGTCGCGGCCGGCGCGCAACGCGGCCGAGGTCACGATTTCCGTCGATAACCGCCAGCGCAAGGCACCGGCCGAGTTCAACGACAGCGACACCATAGAGATCACCAGGCGCATCGAGCGGGATGCCGGCTCTGCCTACCGCATCAACGGCCGGGAGGTGCGGGCGCGGGATGTGAAGATCCTGTTCGAGGATGCGGCCACGGGTGCGCGGTCGCCGTCGCTCGTGCGGCAGGGGCAGATCGGTGAGATCGTCAACGCCAAGCCGGAGCAACGGCGCCGGATTCTGGAGGACGCCGCCGGCATCGCGGGGCTCCATAGCCGCAGGCACGAGGCGGAGCTTCGCTTGAAAGCTGCCGAGGGCAATCTGGCGCGCATCGCTGACATTCTCGGCCAGATCAATTCGCAGATGGAAAGCCTGAAGCGGCAAACCCGCCAGGTGAAGCGATACAAGGAGCTGTCGTCCGAGATCCGCAGGGCCGAGGCGATGCTGCTCTATCTGCAGTGGGCGGAGGCACAGGCCCAGGTCGAAGCTGAGGAGTCGTCGCTCACTGAGGCGATGTCGCGCCTCGGCGTCGCGGTAAAGAACGAATCCGAGTGGGTCCGCCGCGAGGCTGAGCTTGCGGAGTCACTACAGCCGCTGCGCGACGAGGAGGCGACCCGCGCCGCCGTGCTCGCCCGCATCAAGGTCCAGCAGGAGACCTTCGAGCGCGAGGCGGAGCGCACGAAAGAGCGCGAGGAGGAGCTCAAGGGCCGCGCCGCGCAATTCGCCAGCGATCTCGAGCGCGAAGATGACTTGATCCGCGAGGCGCGGCACCTCATCGCGCAACTCGGGGATGAAGAGAGCGCGCTTGAAGGCGCCGTCGAGGAAGCGGCCGGGCAGGAGGAGGCAGTCAGGACCAACCTGGCCGATGCTCAAAGCGAGCTCGAGCAGATCGAGGCCGCGCTGCAGGACGTTACCGCCCGGACCTACGAGGCGCGCGCCAGAAAGCAGAGCCTCGCGGCCGCGTTGGCGGAGCGGCGGGACGAGGTTGCCAAGCTGGAGCGCCAGCTGGCGGAGTTGCGGGCTCAGGCCAAGGACATCTCGGCAAAAGCACCCGATGCGGCGAAGCTTGTCGAGTTGCAGGAGCTGGTTCGAGAGCTGACGCTGGAAGCGGCAGAGCTCGAGACGAATGCCGTCGGCGCAGAGGAGCGCGTGGCCGCTGCAGCGGAAAAGGCAAAGCGCACCCGGGAGGCGAGCCGGCAGGCGGAGCTCACCGCGCGCCAGCTCACCACGGAGCTGGCAACGCTTTCCAAGTTGCTGACGCCAGCACAGAACACACCTTACCCGGCAATCGTCGATCTGCTGGAGGTGGCACCCGGCTATGAACAGGCGCTCGGCGCGGCGCTGGGTGAAGACCTCGATGCGCCCATCGCGCCCGAAGCCGCAGCACATTGGCGCCTCATAGAGCCAGCAACCGATGAGGCACCGCTTCCAGAGGGTGCAGAACCGCTCATCGCTGCCGTCGACGGGCCGTTGGAGCTTACGCGGCGCCTGATGCAGATCGGCGTCGTTCCCCGCGAGCTCGGGGCACAGTTGCAGCCAGCGTTGAAGCCCGGCCAGCGGCTCGTCTCGCGCCAAGGCGACCTGTGGCGTTGGGACGGGTTCGTTGCGGCTGCCGATGCGCCAACGCCGGCGGCCCAGCGCCTCGCCGAGCGCAATCGGCTGGTCGAGCTGCGCCATAAGGACGCCGCTGCGCGGGAGGCTGCGGCCGCCGCCGCTTCGGAGGCGGTCCAAGCTGCCGAGCGTCATCGCAAGGCAGAGGACGATGAGCGCCGGCTGCGGCAGGCATGGCGTGAGACCCAGTTGCGGCTCGCGAAGTCTCGCGATCAGCTCAACGCCGTTGAACGTGCCGCACGCGAGGCGGAAAGCCGGCTTGCGGCCGTGGTGGATACCAACGCACGTGCCGGCGCCAGCCTGGACGACGCCCAGGCTCGTCTCAGAGAGATCGAAGCGGGGCTCAGTGATCTCAGCTCCGGCGAGGACCATGAGCCGCTTCTGGCCTCGGCTCAGCAGCAAGCCAGGGCCGCCCGCGAAAAGGTTGCCCAGCTCCGTACAGCGCTGGCCGGCCTGGAGCGCGAGCGGCAGATGCGGGCTGAACGCAAAACGAAAGCGGCGTCCGAACGGGCGCGCTGGGCGCAGAGGGCCGCGAGCGCCGAGCAGCAGATCGGGACGCTGCAGGCCCGCCTCGATGAAGCGAAAGCAGAGCTCGATGAGCTGGCCCAGCTTCCATCCCTGATCGAGGAGAACCGCCAAAAGCTGCTCAACACGCTGGCCCAGGCGGAGCAGGAGCGGAAAACGGCAGCCGACCGGCTCGCCGAGGCCGAGACGGCGCAGCGGGATGCGGCACAAGCCCTCCGGGCGGCCCAGGCAGCCGCAAGTACGGAGCGAGAGGCCCGCGCCCGTGTCGAGGCGAAGCTCGAAGCCGTTCGCCAGCGGCGCAGCGAGGAGGTTGCCCGGATCAGGGATTCCTTCGATGCCGCGCCGGAGGGATGCCTCGAGATCGCTGGGGTCAAGCCGGGCGCCCCGCTGCCCAAGCTGGCCGACGTCGACCGCGTGCTCTCACGCTTGAAAGCCGATCGCGAGCGCCTCGGCGGCGTCAACCTGCAGGCCGAGGAAGAGCTGCAGGCGATGCAAGAGCATTACGCCAAGCTCGATGCGGAACGGGCCGATGTCGAGGCTGCGATCGCACGCCTGCGCGGCGGCATCGGCCAGCTCAACCGCGAAGCCAGGAAGCGGCTGCAGAACGCCTTCGACGTCGTCAACGCGCATTTCCAGCGACTCTTTACAACACTGTTTGGCGGTGGCGAAGCGCGGCTCGAGATGATCGAAAGTGACGATCCGCTGGAAGGCGGGCTCGAGATCATCGCCAAGCCGCCCGTCAAGAAGCCAGCGACACTCTCCCTGCTCTCGGG
>JAEVZQ010000383.1 GCA_023392135.1 Pseudomonadota bacterium
ACAAGATTCCGGACGTACTGGAAGCAGACCTCAGCGCCCGTGGACTGGGCACGATGTACCGGGTCGTCGTGGGCCCCCCAAGCTCACGTGAGGCCGCGGCCGATCTCTGCGGCCAGCTGAAGTCTGCAGGCTTCCAGGGCTGCTGGATAACGGCTTATTGAAGCGAATGGCGAATCGGGCGTAGCGAAGGAGGGCTTTTGCTCCTCCTTGCCATTCGGAATGCGCGATTCGCTGC
This sequence comes from Pseudomonadota bacterium, assembly GCA_023392135.1. Classification (GTDB taxonomy): domain Bacteria; phylum Pseudomonadota; class Alphaproteobacteria; order Rhizobiales; family Hyphomicrobiaceae; genus ZC4RG25. The sequence goes on from JAEVZQ010000383.1 coordinate 236, forward strand.
TTCCTATTCGCGTCAACGTGTCCTGCCCCATTCTCCACGCACGGCCGGTATAGCTTGCCGCAATGCGTGCCTCACTCATCACCGGCCTGGCCGGAACTCACCTGACGCCGGATGAAGCCCGGTTTCTGGCCGAGGCAAAGCCCTGCGGTCTCATCCTTTTCGCGCGCAACTGCGACACGCCCGATCAGGTCCGGAAGCTCGTCGCCGATGCCAAGGCGGCCATTGGCGAGGAAGGCGTTCTGGTCCTCATCGACCAGGAAGGCGGCCGGGTGCGGCGCCTGATGCCGCCGCACTGGCGGGAGCTGCCGCCCGCTGCCGCCTTCGCGAAGCTCGCCGAGGCTGATGCAGAGTTGGCAGTGAGCGCCGTCCGGCTGGTCGCCCACCTGACGGCTCAGGATCTCAAGGACATCGGCATCAACACGAACTGCGTGCCGGTGCTGGACATTCCTGTCCCGGGCTCTCACCAGATCATCAGCGACCGGGCGTACGGAACGACACCGGAATTGGTCTCGGTCATGGGGCGAGCTGTTGCCGAAGGCCACCTCGCGGGCGGCGTGCTGCCGGTGATCAAGCACATGCCGGGGCACGGGCGCGCACAAGCGGACAGCCATCTGGAGTTGCCGGTCGTGACGACCTCGCACGAGGAGCTTTCCGCGACCGACTTCGTCCCCTTCCGTACCCTCAACGACATGCCGGCAGCGATGACTGCGCATGTCGTGTTCACCGCGCTGGATCCCAATGCGCCGGCGAGCATCTCCGAGACCGTCACTCGCGATATCATGCGAGGAGAGATCGGCTTCGACGGGCTCCTGATGAGTGACGACCTGTCGATGAAGGCGCTCACGGGGGACATGCGATCGCGTGCCGAGGCCGTCATCCGGGCCGGCAGCGACGTCGTCCTGCATTGCAACGGCGATCTCCAGGAAATGGAGCAGGCCGCTGCCGGCGTCCCGCCGCTCACAGGGCAACCGCTGCGTCGGTTCGAGCGTTGCCTCGCCATGCTGAGCCGGAACGAGCGCTTCGATGTCCTGGAGGCGGAATCGGCGCTCGCCCGGGCGCTGACGGCTGCGGCGTGAATCAGTGTACTCTTCAACAGCTTCTCGACTGCGGCGCACAAGCCCGCCGGTGAGCGCTGGATGGACCTGAGAGAATGACCGAACCGGCAAGCAGCATCGAGGCCTGGGAAGGGCCTGATCCGGACGATACTCCGCGTCCGCAGGAGATGCTTGTCGTCGATCTCGATGGCTTCGAAGGCCCGCTCGACCTGCTGCTCGCGATGGCGCGCCTGCAGAAGGTGGATCTCTCGCGCATTTCCATCCTGGGGCTTGCCGAGCAGTACCTTGCCTTCATCGCAGAGGCCGACAAGCTGCGCCTGGAGCTTGCCGCCGATTATCTCGTCATGGCAGCCTGGCTCGCCTATCTCAAGTCGCGGCTTCTGCTGCCGAAAGAGTCCAAGACCGAGGCCGAGCCGAGCGGGGAGGAGCTCGCCCAGCGGCTCACCTTCCGTCTCATGCGGCTCGAAGCCATGCGCGAAGCTGCGGCACGCCTGATGACCCGGGCCCGGCTCGGCCGCGACGTGTTCGCGCGCGGTATGCCGGAAGGCACGCGCACGGTGCGCGAGACGACCTATACGGCCCAGATCTACGACCTACTCAAAGCCTACGCCGAGCAGCGCAGCCGCACGGTGAAGCGCGTCCACGTGGTGAAGGCGCGCACGGTCTGGTCCATCAAGGATGCCCGCAAACGGCTGGAGGCGCTCGTCGGCGAAGCCGCGGGCAACTGGATGCAGCTCGACCTTTTCCTCGAGCGCTACCTGCCGGCGCCGGATGCTGGCCGCACCGTGCTGGCAAGCTCGTTCGGCGCCACGCTGGAGATGGCGCGCGAAGGCATCGTCGAAATCCGGCAGGATGCGCCGTTTGCGCCTATCTACATGAGGAAGAAGAACGGCCAGTCGGACTGGCAGCGGATCGGCTGATTTCGCCCGGATCGTAACGTCCGTGTGGCGAGGCCAACCACGAGCGAAGGAAAATCGAAACGATGGTACCGCCGAGGCTCTCAGTGGTTCAGAGTTCCGAGCACAACAAGACCCGCGCAGGACTGTCTGGTTCAGAGCCGGCTGGCACGGATGAGCAGAGGCGGCCGGATGAGATGCGAGCAGCTGCTCCGGCCAGGTTCCCGGCAAACATCGCGGCCCTCCCGTCGGCTGACCGGAGGGAGAAGCTGCGCATGCTGGAAGCCCTGCTATTCGCTGCCGCTGAGCCGCTCGACGAGGCCCGCCTCGGGCAGCGCCTCGGCCTCGGTGAGGAGCTGTCCGCACTACTGGAAGAGCTCAAGGGTTTTTACGCCAGTCGCGGCATCAATCTGGTGCGGGTCGCCGGGAAATGGGCGTTCCGGACGGCGGTCGATCTGGCCTATCTGCTCGAGCAACAGGCGACCGAAGAGCGACGGTTGTCGAAGGCAGCTCTCGAGACACTGGCCATCATCGCCTACCATCAGCCGGTGACGCGGGCCGAAATCGAGGAAGTCCGCGGCGTTACCTCCTCGTAGGGGACACTGGACGTGCTGATGGAAGCGGGCTGGATTCGCCCGCGGGGCCGCAGGCGCGCGCCGGGCAAGCCGGTTACCTACGGCACGACGGACATGTTCCTCGACCATTTCGGGCTCGACAGCATCAAGGACCTGCCCGGCCTTGCAGAGCTGAAGGGCGTGGGGCTGCTCGATCCCAACCTGCCGCCCGACTTCAAGGTACCCGAGCCCAAGGATATCGCCGCGCTTCTGCCGGATGAGCTGCCGCTCGACGGCTCCGAGGACGAGGAGGAGCAGGCCGAGCTCGACCTTCCCGAAGCGGCCGATGGCTCAGCCGACGACGATCCCGAAAACAGCTAAGTTGTCGCACGCCCCCACCGCCCACTTCCTACCCGGGCGATGAGCTGACGGATGCCCGTTTGTAACGGGTGTCGGCGACCGGAAGCGGTCAACGAGCCGGCGCAACCGAAGCGCTTGCTTCCATTTGCAGAATTCGTCGCCTGGATTCCGCGGCCGTCAACTTCTGCGTGGGCTGTGCGTTCCTCGTTACCGGAACCAGAGAGTATTCCTGCGAGCAAAGGAGGACGACTGTGACGATTATGAAATCGTTCATGTGCGTCGCTTGTGTCGCTGTCGCCGCCGCAACCGCAATGTCTGCTGCTGCCCAAGACAATCGCGAAACAGTCACGACGCAGTTCGAGCAGCCAATAGCCAATATACCCGGCAAATCACTCGTCGCCATTGTCGTCGACTATGCGCCGGGAGGATCATCGCCAGCGCATAAGCACTCTGACTCGGCCTTCATCTTCGCCTATGTCCTTTCCGGAGAAATCGAGTCGCAGGTGAATGACGGGCCCAGGCGGGTCTACCACGCGGGTGAAAGCTGGTACGAGGCGCCGGGTTCCCGCCACCCTGTCAGCCGTAACGCGAGTGAGACCGAGCCAGCAAAGCTGCTCGCGGTTTTCGTTGTCGATAGCAACGACAAGCCCCTCACCACGCCCGTCAATTGAAAGGCGAAGCTCCCGTTTAGCTCGCGTCTGCTCGATTGGAACGCCGGACCCGGAGCCGTGGCCCGGCGTCTTGCGCGGGATGAATGGTTCGCCCCGATCTCGCCAAAAACCGCCGCGGATCGGCTCTTTGGTTTCCTCAGGTCTGTGCTACCGGCATTGTGCCGCGTTCAGCACGAGCGCTTCCCTATATATCTCTGATCATGTGGGGATATCTTGAACGTTCGTCGGTTGTCGCATCCGGCATCAGAAAGTCGTATCGGATGCCAGCCCCTCTGGCCGAGGTAGCTGGCCAAGCTCGGCAAGCGCGCATAAAACAGGCGCCTTCCTCGGATCTCCTGAGAGCAGCAAGTGCGAGGCATTGATTTGAAATTGCCGGCATCGTTCCGACCGCAAAGAGCCGGACCGCGTGAGCCGGTGTCGTCCGCTATGCCGGCTCCGCCGCGCGGACGTGCGGCGGCGACGATCGCGGCGCGCCTGACGTTCGAGGACGTCCAGCGCCGCTTCGGCGAGACCTTTGCGCTCAGAGGCATTTCGCTCGATATCGAGCCAGGCGAGATCGTGTGCCTGCTAGGACCTTCCGGCTGCGGCAAGACTACGCTCCTGCGGATCGCCTCCGGCATCGAGAAGCCGACGGCGGGGCGCATCCTGATCAACGACTGGGAGGTGGCCGGGCCGACGCGCTTCGTGCCGCCCGAGCAGCGCAATGTCGGGCTGATGTTCCAGGACTTCGCGCTCTTCCCACATCTGACGATACTGGAGAACGTCGCGTTCGGCCTGAAGGCGCTGCCGGCCGACGAGGCGGCGCGCGAGGCGCGTGCGGTGCTCGCCCGCGTCGGGCTCGAACATTACACCGACGCCTATCCGCACATTCTGTCAGGAGGCGAGCAGCAGCGCGTGGCACTTGCCCGTGCCATCGTTCCGAGGCCGTCGGTGATGCTGATGGACGAGCCCTTCTCCGGGCTCGACGTACAACTCCGCGAGACCATGCAGGAGGAAACCCTGGCCCTCCTGCGCGAGACCCGCGCGACCTGCATGATCGTAACGCACAACCCCGAGGAGGCCATGCGCCTT
>JAEVZQ010000362.1 GCA_023392135.1 Pseudomonadota bacterium
CCCGAGGGAGACGATGCCCGGGTTCATCATCGACAAGATGGCCGAAGCGAAGCATCTGCTCGGGACCTACCCGAAGATCCGCGGCTCTGATGATCTTCGCGGGGCCATCGCCGCCTGGATCCGTCGCCGGTACGGCGAAGCGGTGCAGGTGGACCCGGCACGCGAGGTCCATCCGATCAACGGCTCGCGCGAGGGCCTCTTCTACGCAGCGCTTCCGGCCGTCGGTCGCAAGCCGGTCGAGGGTCGGCCGGTGATCCTGCTGCCCAATCCGTTTTATCATTCCTATCTCGGAGCCACTTACGCGACGAATTGCGAACCGCACTTCCTGAGCGCAACCGAGGCGACCGGTCATCTTCCTGATCTCGACGAGCTGGAGCGGAAGACCGACATCCTGAACCGCACGGTGGCCTTCTATCTTTGCTCGCCAGCCAATCCGCAGGGCACCGTGGCAGATCCTGCCTATGTCCGCCGAGCGCTCGAGCTGGCGCGGCGCCACGACTTCATGCTTTTCTTCGACGAGTGCTATTCAGAGATCTATGCGGGCGATCCACCGACCGGCGGGCTCGAGGTCGCAGCCACGACGCCTGAGCGCTTCCGCAACATCGTCGTCTTCAACTCGCTTTCGAAGCGCTCGAACCTACCGGGCCTGCGCTCGGGCTTCGCGGCCGGCGACGGCGATTTCCTGGAGACGTTTGCCGAGGTCCGCAACTTGGTGGCGCCGCAGATGCCGGGCGTCGTCCAGCATGCTTCCGCCGCGGTCTGGTCGGAGGAGCAGCACGTCGCTGCTATCCGGCAGTCTTATCGTACCAAATTCGACATTTGTGACGAGCTTCTGAAGGGCAGGTATGGATACCGCAGGCCGGCTGGCGGCTTCTTTCTGTGGATCGACGTCGGCCAGTTCGGCGGAGGTGAAGAAGCCACGGTAACTCTTTGGAAACGCTGTGGTGTGAAGGTTGTGCCTGGTGCTTTCCTGGCACAGCCTGGCCCGGACGGGTTGAATCCCGGCGAGAACTACGTGCGCGTCGCTCTCGTGCACGACGCGGGCACGATCAGGGAGGCGCTCGAGCGCATCGTGTCCACCCTCTCATAGGTCTCGCCAGGCGCCCATGTTGCAGCAAGGCTATGGAGTCGATCAGCAGCGCCTGCTTCCACTATCGGTGGAAGACAGGCTGTCGACCTGGATCGCCCGTTGCAGCGGGGCAGCCTTGTTCCTTGCCGGATTGGCCGGGTGGGTCAGCCTGATAAGCTGGTCGGTGAGCGATCCCAGCCTGACGCACACGATCGCCTTCGGCCCGACGAACAATTTCCTCGGGCCGGGTGGGGCGATCGTGGGCGATCTCATGCTGCAATTGCTGGGGCTCGCGTCGACGTTTCTCGTTCTGGCACCGGCGATCTGGGGCATCGAGCTGTTTGCGAGCGGGCGGGTCACCTTTGCCCGGACACGCACGATGCTCCTGACAGTTGCCGTCCTCGCTCTGGCGGCCGGCTGCTCGGCATTGCCGACCGCGGCGAATTGGCCGCTGCACAACGGTTTCGGCGGCGTCATCGGTGATCTGCTCTACAACCTGTTCGCCGGACTGATTGCGGCACTCGTGCCGGTGCGCGCCGGTGCCATCGCAGGTCTCATCCTGTTCTCTGGAGGGCTTGCCGCATTCATCTGCTGCCTCGGCCTCGGCGGCTGGTGGCCATCCGAGTTCTGGCAACCCGGCACCGTGGTGCCTCGGCCCACGCTTCGGACAACCCAACGGCGCTGGCATTTCCAAATGCCGACCCTTTTTCGCCGTTCGTCGAGCCGCCAATCCCGTGAGCCGGTCGAGCCCGTGCTCTTTGTGCGATCGAAAAAGCGAATCTCGGACCCTGGCTGGTCGGATGATGACACGGGCCGGGATCGGCGCGCGCGCGCTCCTCGGGCTGGCCGATCTGAGGACGCTCCAGGTGAGAGCCGCACCAACTCCGACCCGGACGCGCTCGATCCAGATCTCGATGCAGACGAAGAAAGCCGCCGAATTGCGGAGCGCTTCGCGCCGCCAAATGCACAGCCAGCGCCGGCGGGAGCCGCGCGAGCGTCGAGCTCCGGTCTGATCGGCAGCCTGGCGCTGCGTCGGAGCGAGTCTGGCTTCCGCAGGCCCAGTGTCAATCTGCTGAAGCGGCCTGCAGGTGGCAAACCGGGACCGGAGTTCACGCAGACCGTGCTCCGCGGAACCGCCCGTCTGCTCGAGGACGTACTGACGGACTTCGGCGTGAAGGGTGAGATCAAGGACATCAAACCCGGCCCGGTCGTGACGCTGTTCGAGCTGGAGCCGGCGCGAGGCACCAAGTCGTCGCGCGTGATCGGTCTCGCCGAAGATATCGCTCGCTCGATGAGCGCGACGGCGGTGCGCGTTGCCGTCGTGCCCGGCCGCAACGTGATCGGCATCGAGCTGCCCAACACCCGCCGCGAGATGGTGCTGCTGCGGGAAATCTTCGAAGCGGAGGCCTTCCGCGCGAGCGAGGCCCGGCTGCCGCTGGCGCTCGGCAAGTCGATTGCCGGCGATCCGATCGTGGTCGATCTCGCCCGCATGCCGCATCTGCTGGTCGCCGGCACCACCGGCTCCGGCAAGTCGGTCGGCGTCAACTCGATGGTGCTGTCGCTGCTTTACAAGCTGTCGCCGGAGGATTGCCGCCTGCTCATGATCGATCCGAAGATGCTGGAGCTGTCGGTTTACAACGGCATCCCGCACCTGCTGACGCCCGTGGTGACGGATCCGCACAAGGCCGTCGCGGCGCTCAACTGGGTCGTGCGTGAAATGGAGGAGCGCTACAAGCGGATGGCGGGCCTCGGCGTCCGCAACATCGACGTGTTCAACAACCGTGTCCGCCACGCCAAGTCCCGCGGCGATCGTATGCGGCGGACGGTTCAGACGGGCTTCGACCGCCGGACCGGCGAGGCTGTGTTCGAGACGGAGGAGCTCGATCTCGAGCCGATGCCGTACATCGTTGTTGTCGTCGACGAATTCGCGGACCTGATGATCGTTGCCGGCAAGGAGATCGAGGCAGCTGTGCAGCGGCTGGCGCAGATGGCGCGCGCGGCTGGCATTCACCTCATCATGGCGACGCAGCGGCCCTCGGTCGACATCATCACCGGCACCATCAAGGCGAACTTCCCCACCCGCATCAGCTTCAAGGTGACGTCGAAGATCGACAGCCGCACCATCCTGAATGAGCAGGGTGCCGAGCAACTCCTCGGACAAGGCGACATGCTGTTCTCGCCCGGATCAGGCCAGGTGACGCGTATCCACGGTCCCTTCGTCTCGGACGAGGAGGTGGAGAGCATCGCCCAGTTTCTGCGTGAGCAGGGTGAGCCCGAATACGTCGAGGGCGTCACCGACGGTGCTCCCGACGCGGATGAACTCGGTGAATCCGGGGGCGGCAAGGGCGGTGAGGGTGACCTCTACGACAAGGCCGTGGCCATCGTTCTGCGCGACCGGAAGGCGTCGACCAGCTACCTGCAGCGCCGGCTCTCGATCGGCTACAACCGCGCGGCCGATCTCATCGAGCGCATGGAGCAGGACGGCATCATCAGCCCGGCGAATGCCACCGGTAAGCGCGAAATCCTGCTGTCTGGTGTGTCTTCATCGGCTGCCTGAGCGTGCGGCTTCAATATATTCATCCACAAGCCGACTGGTACGTGAGCTTGAGCAAGCATAGTCGCGAGCTAGACTGCCCACATCTGGTCTCAATGTTGCGACAATCGGTTATCAGGGAAGTGCCTTGGCCAATCATAGGGGGCGGGATGCGCGCGATTTCAGCTATGGCCGCGGCAGGCGCCGCCTGTCTGCTCGCACTGTCTGCCGCTCATAGCGGTCCAGCCCTGGCGCAGCAGGCCCAGGCTGCGCCTCAGCCTGATGCCGCGAAAGCGGCTAGCCCCGGCTGGACGGGTACGATCAATCCGGCGCAAGACACGACCGCCGCGCCCTTCACGGAAATCCAGGCTGCCGCCGTCGAGAAGGTGAGCAACTACTTCAACGAGCTGAAGAACCTGAAGGGCTCGTTTCTGCAAACCGACCCCGACCAGAAGCAGATGCGGGGCAAGTTCTTCGTGAAGAGGCCTGGCCGCTTCAGGTTCGATTATGGCGCGCCCAGCCTCAAGGTGATCATTTCGGACGGCCGGTGGCTCGCCATCCAGGATCACGACC
>JAEVZQ010000028.1 GCA_023392135.1 Pseudomonadota bacterium
GGCTTTCTGTTCAACTTCCATCGATGACGAAGGCGCGGCCGAAGCTTCGCCGGCTCGGCCTTGCCAGGACCTCTTTTGTCCTCGCAATTTCGGCTTGCTACTACTATGTATCTGTTCATTTGATAAACATGTACTTTGGTGGAGATAGAATTGCCTACAATGCATTATACGCGGCATTATCCAGATCGGACTTTTCCGACATTCCCGATTTGCAGAGATACATTACCGGATCAGGAGAATTTCTCTATGGAGTGACGATTTGGACCGCATCCCGCTATCTTCCAAATGATATATTCCTCTCCATCGTCAACGCGATCATGTGCGCGATGATCGTCGTGCTTCTGATGAGACATAGGGCTCCCTGGTGGCTGATCGCCCTCATCATGACGAATTTCTACCTGATCGTACTGATCACGTCGGCCGAGCGGTTGAAGTTTTCTATTTTCATGCTGCTCGCCGCAGCTTTGGTCCGGAGGCGTGCCAGCAAGATATTCTTCCTTGCTGTCGCCCCGCTCTTTCACGTGCAGACGCTGATCTTTTATCTTTCAGTGCTAGCGGGAACACTTTTCGAGAAGACGGACTTCCAGAGAATAGCGAAAAGAATCAACAAACCTATTTTTATCGGAGCGTCGACTGCCGGACTCGGAGCAATATTTCTATGGAAGAAAGACTACATCATGATGAAAGTGGCTGGATATAGTGATTCCCAGGGAGATATAATGCAAATTGCAATGTTAACGGTTGTATCCGTCCTTACGTTTAAAAGAGTTATGAATCCGACCATATCTATTATTGCCCTGTGGCTCCCCGTGCTCGTCTTGGGCGGAGCACGCGTGAATATGGTAGGATGCATCGTTTATTTCTATTATTGCATACACCACCACAAGCTCCGCAATGAGTTCTTGGCAGCGCTTTCACTATATTTTTCGTATAAATCTATTGGATTCGTCCAGAACATCCTCGAATATGGGGATGGATTTGTGAAGTGATGGTCAACACTTCCTGCATCCTGCTCGGCTGGCGCCTCGCCTGCCCGCTCCGTGACTGTTAACGAGACGCACCGCGACTCCATGAACAGGCAAGAAAACCCGCGCCCCGTCATCCTCACGTTCGTGCGCTATTATCTCCCCGGCTACAAAGCAGGCGGACCGCTGCGTACCGTGTCCAACATGGTGGAGGCGCTGGGCGCGGAATTCGATTTTCGCATCGTCACTTCCGATCGCGACGCAACCGACACTGCACCTTATCCCGACATAGTGGAAGGCGCTTGGCGTAAGGTGGGCAAGGCGCGGGTTCTTTATCTCTCACCGGCGCGGAAGGGTCTACTCCACATCGCCAGCATACTTTCCGGAACGCCGCACGATATACTCTACCTCAACAGCTTCTTCGACCCGGTCTTTACGCAGAAGCCGCTCATTGCGCGCCGGCTCGGCCTCGCGCCGACGGTGCGCTGCGTTCTGGCACCGCGCGGTGAATTCTCAGAAGGCGCTCTAGCGCTGAAGTCAGGCAAGAAAAAGGGCTTTTTCCTCGCGGCCCGTGCGGGCGGGCTCTACCGCGATCTGGAGTGGCACGCTTCCAGCGCGCACGAGGAAGCCGACATCCGCCGCACGCTGGGTTCGCTCGCTGGCCGAATTAAGGTCGCGTTCAACCTGCCTGGCACGACAGTGCGCCCGCCGCCCTTCCGGTCGCGCAATCCCGGTGAGCCGTTGCGCATGGTCTTTCTATCGCGCATCTCGCCGAAGAAGAACCTCGACTTCGCACTCGAAGTACTTCGGCATGTGCGGGCACCAGTACGGTTCGACATCTACGGAACGATTGACGACGAGGCCTATTGGACGAAATGCCAGAAGATCATGGCGACCCTCCCAAACAACGTTGAAGCCGCTTGGCTCGGCAGCATCCCCCATGCGCTGGTGACCGAGACGCTGGCGCAATACGATCTCTTTTTCCTGGCGACTCGCGGGGAGAATTACGGGCATGCAATTTTCGAGGCGCTATCGGTGGGGACGCCGGTTCTGATTGCCGATACGACGCCGTGGCGGGGTCTCGAGGAAAAGGGAATTGGGTGGGATTTGCCGTTGAAAAATCCGGAAGATTTTGCGGCCTGCATTGGTAAGGTGTTCGCGTTCGATGTGCAGGAGCAAGCGCGACGCCGTCGCCTGATCGCCGCCTTTGCCGATGAGCGGCGCGAATGTGAAGCTTCTGTCGCGCAAAATTTTTCCCTGTTCGCACCCTGCAAACGGCATGTTGCCGAGGCGGGTTATCACTGATGTGCGGTCTCGTCGGCGGCTGGTTCCGGCAGATTTCGCCGGAGCGTCTTGGTCAAGCGATGGACATGATCGCGCACCGCGGCCCCGACGCGCAAGGAAAGTATGTCGATCTCGGCACCGGCGTCGCCCTCGGCCATGTACGCCTCGCGATCATCGACCTGTCATCTTCCGGAACGCAGCCGATGCAGGCGGAGGACGGACGGGTGACACTCATCTTCAACGGCGAGATCTACAATTATCGCGAACTGCGCGACGAACTAGAGACACGCGGAATCGTTTTCCGAGGCGTGTCCGATACCGAGGTTCTGCTCCGCCACTATCTTGCCGACGGATTAGCGATGCTCCCGCGGCTGAATGGAATTTTCGCGTTTGCCATTCACGACGGTCGTAGTGGTGAGCTGCTGCTGGTGCGCGACGCACTTGGCGTCAAGCCGCTCTACTATTCTGAGGGGCACGATGGCGTGGCGTTCGCCAGTGAGATCAAGGGGCTCCTTTCGCTCGCACCAGCTCGACGAGACTTGGACTTCGTCGCGCTGCACCGCTATCTGACATTCCTTTGGTGTCCAGGCGAGGCGACGCCGTTCAGGGATATAAAACGACTGCCGCCCGGCCATGCGATGCGCGTGCGTCACGGCAGGGTAGAGAAGCTGTGGCGCTGGTATGCACCACCGCAGGCCCTACCCTCCTGCCGAGCGCTCTCCGGCACCGAAACGGCTGTGAGCAACGTGCGACGAGCATTGGGGATCGCGGTCGAGCGCCAACTCGTTGCGGACGTGCCGGTGGGCGCGTTTCTTTCAGGCGGTCTGGACTCGAGCGCGATCGTCGCCTTCGCACGACACCATGCGCCTGGCCTCCGCTGCTTTACGATCGAGACGTCGGGCGCAGCAGACGCCGGAGTCTCCGACGATCTGCCCTATGCTCGCAAAGTTGCTACCCATCTTGGGGTCCAGCTCGACGTCGTACGGGTCGACGCGATGCAGATGATCGGCGACTTGGAGCGGATGGTCTGGCATCTGGACGAACCGCTGGCGGACCCCGCTCCCTTGAATGTCCTCTACATCTGCCGACTTGCCCGCCGCTTGGGGATAAAGGTGCTACTCTCCGGCGCTGGGGGAGACGACCTCTTCTCCGGCTATCGCCGCCATGTCGCTCTCCGCTACGAGGCCTTGTGGTCCTGGCTGCCGGTGCCACTGCGTCGCACGCTGGAGAATGCGTCCGGAGCGCTGGATCAGCGATCGGCGATTGGCCGCCGATTGAGTCGGTTTTTTCAGGATGCACAGCAATCGAGGGATGACCGCCTCGCAGCCTACTTCGCCTGGGCGCGGCGCAGCGATTTGCTGGACCTTTATAGCAAAGAAATGAAGGCGCAGATCGCCGATGTGCGCGCTGAACAGATCTTGCTTGATTTCCTTGCCGGCCTTCACCCGAACCACAGTCGGCTCGACCGGATGCTGGCGCTGGAGCAGCGCTTCTTCCTTGCCGACCACAATCTCACCTACACGGACAAGATGTCCATGGCGGCAGGGGTGGAGGTGCGCGTGCCGTTTCTCGATCCCGATCTCGTCGAGCTTGCCTCCTGCATTCCCGATCGGTTCAAGCAGCGCGGACGGGAAGGGAAATGGGTGTTGAAGAAGGCCATGGAGCCTGACTTGCCGCATGATGTGATTTATCGGCCGAAAACGGGCTTCGGTGCACCATTGCGCCGGTGGATGCGCCACGAGTTGCGGGAATGGCTTGAAGATATGCTGTCCGAAAGAAATCTACGTTATCGAGGTTTGTTTGAACCGAAAGCGGTTCGCCAGCTCATTGCTGACAACGACGCAGGCCAGCGCGATGCGGCCTACACACTCTTTTCGCTCCTGTGCATCGAGATCTGGTGCCGGCGTTTCAAAGATCCGTTCGAAATGCCGACCACAGAACCTGCACTGAAAGGTGTGTGATGGCCACCAAGGATGCCGTGCACGATTTCTGGAACGAGGCAGCCTGCGGTGAGAAGCTCCTACTTCCCGCGCTGGACCCCGGAGGGTTTGCCGCCCAGGCGCAGAAAAGATATCGCCTCGAGCCCTACATCATCCCCTTCGCCGATTTCGCCAACGCCAGGAACTTGCAAGTTCTGGAAGTTGGGGTCGGCCTTGGAGCGGATCATGAAGCCTACGCCCGGGCGGGCGCTAAATTGTATGGAATTGATCTCACTCCGCGGTCCATTGAGATCGTCAAAACACGGCTCGCACAGCAGTCGCTACAATCCGATTTGCGCGTTGGCGATGCCGAAATGCTGCCGTTCAACGACAACAGTTTTGACCTCGTTTACTCGTGGGGCGTCATCCACCATAGCCCCGACACCGCGGCCGCCGCGCGCGAGATCCTGCGCGTTCTGAAACCCGGCGGTCGCTTCCGGGTCATGATCTACCATAAGTGGAGCCTCGTCGGTGCCATGCTCTGGCTGCGATACGGACTGGCAAGAGGCAGGCCACTGACGACTCTTGCTGAAGTTTACGCAACCTATTTGGAGAGCCCTGGTACGAAAGCCTACACCCAGCGCGAAGCCAGGGAGCTGTTCAGAGGTGCCGCGAGCGTAACTACGACGGTACAGCTGACCCATGGCGACTTGCTTGAATCGGGGGCCGGCCAGAGGCACGAGGGCACGGCCTTGACTGTCGCGAGACGCCTGTGGCCCCGCGGGCTGCTGCGGCGAGCTGGCAAGCGATTTGGTCTCTTCCTTCTCCTCAGCGGCACAAAGTAGAACCGGTGAAACAAATCCTCCAATCTCTCAAGACCGGCGCCATGGAGCTTGCCGAAGTGCCCTGCCCCGCGCCGGGCCGCGGCCAAGTGCTTATCCGTACGACCCGTTCGCTGGTTTCGGCCGGCACCGAGCGTATGCTGGTCGATTTCGGTAAAGCGAACCTCATCGAAAAGGCGCGTTTACAGCCCGATAAAGTTCGAATGGTGCTCGAGAAGGTGCGGACCGATGGCTTTGCGCCTACTCTCGAAGCCGTTCGGAACAAGCTCGATCAGCCTCTGGCTCTGGGCTATTGCAACGTTGGCCGCATTATCGATGTCGGGCGCGATGTCACGGGCCTTGCCGCGGGTGACCGCGTCGCGTCAAATGGCAATCATGCAGAGGTCGTGATCGTACCCGTCAATCTCTGCATGAAGGTGCCCAATACGGTCGGAGATGACGAGGCTGCCTTTACGGTCCTTGGTGCTATCGCCCTCCAGGGCATTCGGCTCGCGCAACCAACACTCGGCGAATCGATCGCTGTGATGGGCCTCGGCCTGATCGGCCTCATCACCGTCCAGCTACTTCGCGCGCACGGTTGCCGGGTTCTCGGGCTCGATTTCGACCGAAACAGGCTCGCACTCGCGCGCAAGCTTGGAGCCGAGGTAGTCGATTTGTCGGCCGGCGCCGATCCTCTGAAAGCCGCCGAAGTGTTTACGCGCGGCAACGGCATCGATGCTGCCCTCATTACCGCCTCGACGAAATCCAGCGAACCAGTTCACCAGGCGGCCATGATGTGCCGCAAACGCGGGCGGATCGTGCTAGTCGGCGTAACCGGCCTTGAGCTTTCCCGGGCCGACTTCTACGAGAAGGAGCTGACCTTCCAGGTCTCGTGCTCCTATGGTCCGGGTCGCTACGACCCGAACTATGAGCAGAAGGGCCTCGACTATCCCATCGGCTTTGTCCGCTGGACCGAGCAGCGCAACTTCGAAGCCGTGCTCGATATGCTGGCCGACGGCCGGCTCGACGTGAAACCGCTTATTTCCCACAGCTTCGATATCTCCGAGGCGGAACGGGCTTACGAAGTTGTTGGCGGTTCGGAGCCCTCAATCGGCGTGCTGCTGACCTACGCCAATGAACCCCAGCCTGCGGACCAGTCCACCCTGTCCCGCACGGTGATGCTCGCCCCTCCAGCGTCGAGAGCGGCAGTTGGTAAGGGGCGGCAGGTGTCGATCGGGGTGATCGGCTCCGGGAATTACGCGACCGGCGTGCTCATTCCCGCTTTCAAGGCTGCTGGAGCCCAGCTGCGGACAGTTGCGTCGAGCGGAGGCGTCGGCTGCGTGCACGCCGGGCGCAAGTTCGGCTTTGATGCGGCAACCACTGATGTCGAGTCCCTGCTGGCCGACGAGACCGTCGACGCGGTGGTGATCACGACTCGGCACGACAGCCATGCGGAGCTGGTCATCAAGGCACTCGAGGCCGGTAAGCACGTCTTCGTCGAAAAGCCGCTGGCCCTTCGCCTCGAAGAAATCGACGCTATCGAGGCGGCCTACGGCGCGGCGGTGGCTCGTGGTTGCGCGCCGTTGCTCATGGTCGGCTTCAATCGTCGCTTTGCCCCGCACGTCACGCGGATGAAGGCACTGCTCGAAAGCCAGCCCGGGCCGAAGGCCATGATCATGACGGTGAATGCGGGCGCGATCCCTGCCACACACTGGACCCAGGATCGTGACGTCGGTGGGGGTCGGATCATCGGCGAGGCCTGCCACTTCATAGACCTGCTACGGCATCTCGCCGGCGCGCCGATTGTTGCTTGGCACATTCAGCCGATGGCTTCGAGCACCGGCGATACAGCCAGCATTTCCCTCTCGTTCGCGGATGGCTCAACCGGCACGGTGCATTACTTCGCCAATGGCAACAAGGCATTCCCCAAGGAGCGCCTCGAAGTTTTTGCGAGCGGCCGCATTCTGCAGCTCGGAAACTTCCGGAAGCTGATCGGCTACGGCTGGCAGGGTTTCCGAAGAATGAGTCTCTGGCGGCAGGATAAGGGACAGAAGGCGTGCGTTGCCGCGTTTCTAAACGCAATCGCTTCGGGTCAGTCCGCGCCGATACCGCTCGACGAACTTGTCGAGGTGAGTCGCGTCTCCATTGAAGTTGCCCAACAGGCGACGCCGTGACGGCGGACAGCACGCGGCCTGAAGTATTTCAGAAACACCTTTAGCGTGGCTTCACCCGTTCTTGACAAGGCGGAAGCTTTGCTTCCAGGCTCGGCGCGTGTTGTGCGGCTCTTTCATACCGTCCGCCATCTCAAGCCGGTACAAATCTACGGTCGGGCATTGCATCGCCTGCCCAGCCCGCCGCCCGACGCTTCGCCCGCACCGCCGCTGCGGCAACGCACTGCCGCGTGGGCACCAGCCATAGAGCGCCCCCGAAGCCTGCTCGGCCGTTGGAAGGTTCGGTTCCTGAACAAGGATGGCGAGATCGCCCACGCTGACCAGTGGAACGACTCGAGCAGGGCGAAGCTCTGGCTTTACAATCTGCACTATTTTGATGACCTGTGCGCTGCTGCTGCCGACGGTGCGCACCATCAACTCCAGCGCGACTTCGTCGTCCGCTGGATTGCCGAAAATCCACCCGCCCGAGGCAACGGTTGGGAGCCTTATCCCGTTTCGTTACGCATCGCCAACTGGATCAAATGGGCGCTTTCTGGAGCCCAGTTCGAGCAGAACTGGTTGGACAGCCTTGCCCAGCAAACACGCTGGCTTTCGCGAAACATAGAATGGCACCTTCTTGGCAATCATCTCCTCGCCAATGCCAAGGCATTGGTGTTGGCAGGCGTCTACTTCGATGGCCCCGAGGCTGAGCATTGGCTGGGCAAAGGGCTTGAGATCTACGCGCGAGAATTGCCCGAGCAGATTCTGAGCGACGGCGGGCATTTCGAGCTGTCGCCAATGTACCACGCCATAGTCCTGGAGGATCTGCTCGACCTCATCAATGCAGCGCGCACCTACGGGCGAACCGATGATCAGGTTTTCCGGGACCTTTCTGCCATAACTGCCCGTATGCGGCGATGGCTCGCCGTCATGACCCACCCGGATGGTGAGCTTTCATTCTTTAATGATGCTGCAATGGGAATCGCCCCGAACCGCGCCGCTATTGAGGCCTATGCGGCAAGGCTCGGCGTTCCGCCGATCAATGAGCCAAGCGAAGGTGTCCATCACCTGGAGACCTCCGGTTACGTGCGGGTAAACCAAGGCGATATGGCCGCTATTCTCGACCTCGCCGCCGTCGGGCCCTATTGCATTCCCGGCCATGCACACGCCGACACGCTGTCCTTCGAACTTTCCCTCGGGGCTGAGCGCATTCTCGTCAATGGCGGGACGTCAACCTACGACAGAGGACCATTGCGCGAAGCACAACGGGCGACGCGGTCTCATAACACTGTAGAAATTGCCGGCAGGAACTCGTCAGACGTATGGGCCAGCTTCCGGGTTGGTCGGCGCGCCCGAGTTCGCGACGTTTCGATCGTGCCCAGGGATGGGAGCATTGTCGTCAGCGGTATGCACGATGGTTATCGCCATCTCCGCGGGCGTCCCCTGCACCGCCGGACTTGGAGTTTTGGGACAAATTCGCTTTCGATTCGTGACGAGATCCTCGGGTCAGTCCCTCACGAGGGCGTCGCGCGGTTCATCCTGGCTCCTTCGGTCCAGGTCACCGCGACAGGCTCACCTTTGATGATCGATCTGACGGCCGGCGGACGCTCGGTCATTTTCAAATCCAGCAGTCCGACAGGGGTCGAGGACTGCACTTGGTATCCAGAGTTCGGGAAATGCGTTCCGACGCGGATGATCGCGGCTCCCGTATCTGAGGCCGGTCTTTGGGTCGAGTTCATCTGGTCCTGAGATGCACATCCTTTTTCTCACGGATAATTTTCCGCCGGAGGTGAATGCGCCCGCATCGCGGACCTATGAGCACTGCCGGGAATGGGTGAAGCACGGCCACAAGGTGACGGTGATTACGTGTGCTCCGAACTATCCTGTGGGCAAGGTCTTCAGCGGCTACCGGAATCGGCTGTTCTCTCGCGAGGTCGTGGACGGTATCGAGGTCATCCGCGTCTGGACCTATATCACCGCGAACACCGGGTTCCTGAAGCGGATCCTCGATTATGCGAGTTTTGCGGCCGCGGCGGTGCCCGCCAGCCTCGCCGCCCGTGGCGTCGACGTGATCGTCGCGACATCACCACATCTTTTTACGCCCATGGGCGGATACCTCACCGGGCTCCTGAAGCGCTGCCACCACGTTTTCGAGCTGCGGGATTTGTGGCCGGAGTCGATCCGCGCCGTTGGGGCCATGAAAAGCGGGCGCGTTCTCGATCTGCTCGAGCGGCTCGAGCTGTTCCTTTATCGCCGCGCCGCACACATCGTGAGTGTCACGCGGGCCTTCAAAAGGAACCTGGAAGATCGCGGGATTTCCGGGGAAAAGATCAGCGTTGTCACGAACGGCGCAGACCTTTCGCGTTTCAGTCCGATGCCGCGCGATGAAACGCTTGCGGCGGAGCTCGGCCTGACGGGCAAGATCGTCGTTGCCTATGTCGGAACCCATGGCATGGCGCATGGACTCCAAACGCTGCTGAAAGCCGCTGAGCGAATAATGATGGCCCCCGATGGCAACAGCATCAGGTTTGTACTGCTTGGTGACGGCGCCGAGAAAGCTGCCTTGAAGGCCGAGGCCGCGGCCAAGGGGCTCGATAACGTTCTGTTCCTCGACAGTGTGCCGCGAGAGGAGGTTGTTCGCTACTGGTCGCTGGTCGACGTTTCGGTCATTCATCTCAAACGCACGCCCCTGTTCGAGACAGTCATCCCGTCGAAGCTGTTCGAGTGCATGGCTATGGGCATTCCGGTTTTGCACGGGGTTGCCGGTGAATCGGCCGAAATCGTCGTAAGCGAAGGTGTGGGACTGGTTTTCGAGCCGGAGGACCACGCGGCCCTTGCAGAGCTCGTTCTGAAGTTGGCTTCTGCGCCCAAACTGCGGTCTGAATTGGCGCGAAGGGGAATTGGGGCCGCCAAGCGGTACGACCGGGCGGTGCTTGCCGCCGACATGCTGGGAATACTGCAACGCCTCTGCCAGGAAAGAAAGCAGAAGCCCTTCGCCAGATCAGAGCGGCACCTCACCTGAATTCCAACGACAGCAAGCAGACCAACCCTTACCCCGACCCTCTCCCAATGGGAGAGGGAGAGATAGAGCGCGAACGAGTCAGGGATATTCGAATGAAAGTCTTGAACATTGTCGGTGCCCGGCCGAACTTCATGAAAATGGCGCCGATCATCGAGGCCATGGGGCGTCACCCCAGACATTTCGATCATCGCCTGGTTCATACCGGCCAACATTACGACGAGCGTATGAGCCAGGCCTTCTTCGTCGATCTCGGCATGCCGCGCCCGGATATCGATCTGAATGTCGGCTCGGGCAGCCATGCCGAGCAGACAGCGCGCATCATGGTGGCCTTCGAAAAGATTTGCGAGAGCGAAAAGCCCGACCTCGTGATCGTTGTCGGCGATGTCAACTCGACGCTGGCCTGCACGATCACGGCGCGGAAGCTGGGCATTCGGGTGGCCCACGTCGAGGCGGGGCTGAGATCCCGTGACATGACGATGCCGGAGGAGATCAATCGGCTCTGCACCGATGTGCTGTGCGACTATCTCTTCACAACGGACCGTTTTGCCGACGAGAACCTTCTGCGCGAGGGGATCTCCCAAGACCGAATTTTCCTCGTCGGCAATGTCATGATCGATACGCTCGTCAAGCATCGCGGCATGGCTGAGCGTCTGACGCTTATGCGCGATCTCGGCCTGGAGCCGGGGCGATATGCGACTGTCACGCTGCATCGCCCCTCGAACGTCGATGATCGCGAGACGCTACTCGGCATTCTGGAAGCTCTCTCGGAAATCTCACGTGAGCTGCCGATCATCTTTCCAATTCATCCTCGCACCCGGAAAATGGCCGAGGAGTTCGGCGTCGCGCACTTTTTCAACTCAGGCGGCAATACACGCGGCCTGTGGCTGACAGACCCGCTCGGCTACCTCGAGTTCCTCCACCTCAATATGAACGCGCGCATGGTACTGACCGACAGTGGCGGACTGCAGGAAGAAGCCACAGTCCTCGGGGTGCCCTGCATCACGCTGCGGCATAATACGGAGCGCCCCATTACGTGTAGCGATGGAACCAACCGGCTGGTCGGTAACAGCAAGCAAAAGATCATCGAGGCAGCCCGCGCAATCCTTGGAGGCGAAGAAATCACCGGGAAAATACCCGAGAAATGGGATGGGCGAGCCGCCGACCGCATCGTTGAAGTGCTGGTCGAGAAAAGCGACTGCTAGCCTCTTCTCAAGATAAGAGGCCGGCGTTGCGGACGTCTACGCGGCGGAGCGCTCCTAACGCCTCAGCTTTCCGAGTTTGCCCCAGGGTAGGTCTACCGCGTCATGTCTTTTTCGCGTGCTATAATGCCTTCGATTTAATTAGCGGCCCGCTCCTGCAGCCAAGTAAGGATGCGCAGCCGTACCGAACACAATTGGTGAAAGCCCGGCTGATCATCTGCCTGGGAGCTTGCGGCCATCCTGCACCGCCCTTGGCGAGTACGGAACAAGTGATCGCCCAAAGCTTGGCCTTTCTCGATCGGTCGCCGCCGTGTGAATCGTAGAAGGCTGCTCGATATGAATGAAAGCTCAAACAGCGGAAACAAAGCATGATCGCCGCAACCGACCATAGCCAATCCGATGTCAGTCACTTCTGCGCACGCGTTGCGGGCCGTGACATGACCATCGGCATTCTGGGGCTCGGCTACGTCGGATTGCCGCTGGCCCTCGCCGCGCTGAAATCGGGTTTCAAGGTCATCGGTTTCGACATCGACACGCGGAAGGCGGCGGAAATTTCGCGCGGGGAATGCGAGATCCGGCATATCGACACCAGCGCGATCCGTGAGGCCCTGGCGCGCGGCACATTCCGGGCGACCAGTGATTTCGATGCGCTCGGCACGCCCGATGCCATCCTGATCGCCGTGCCGACCCCGCTCAACCGCAACCGCGAGCCGGATCTCACATTCGTCGAAAACAGCACTCGCGAGATCGCGAAACGCTTGCGCCGGGGACAGCTCATCGTGCTCGAGTCGACGACGTGGCCCGGCACGACCGCACAGATCATGCAGCCCATTCTGGAAGCGGGCGGTCTCGTGTGCGGAGAGGACTTCTTTCTCGCCTATTCGCCCGAGCGCGAGGACCCGGGCAATCCGCATTACGGCACCGCGAGCATTCCCAAGGTGGTCGGCGCGGACGATACCGCCTCACTGACGGTGGCCGACGCGCTCTATCAGGCCCTGGTTGCCAGGACCGTGCCTGTGTCGTCGGCGGCGACGGCGGAGGCGGTGAAGCTGACGGAGAATATTTTCCGGGCCGTCAATATCGCGCTGGTGAACGAGCTGAAGGTCATCTTCGAGCGAATGAACGTGGACGTCTGGGAGGTGATCGAGGCTGCGAAAACGAAGCCGTTCGGTTATATGCCCTTCTATCCCGGCCCCGGCCTCGGCGGCCACTGCATTCCGATCGATCCGTTCTACCTGACCTGGAAGGCGCGCGAGCACGACGTGACCACCCGGTTCATCGAGCTCGCCGGCGAGATCAACACCGCCATGCCGCATTACGTGGTGGAGCGACTGGCCGAAGCTCTCGACCGGCGCAGCGGCCGCGGTCTCAGCGGCGCGCACATTCTCGTGATCGGGCTCGCCTACAAGAAGAACGTGGAGGACCCGCGCGAAAGTCCGTCGCTGAAGCTCATGGAACTGATCGCGCGGCGTGGTGCGCGCGTCGATTATCACGACCCCTTTATTGCGGCCATTCCCACAACCCGCGCGCACCCGGACCTCGGGGGACGGCAATCGCAGCCGCTTACGCCGCAAGCCGTCGCGGGTTATGACGCGGTTCTTATTGCGACGGACCACGACGATATCGACTGGTCAGCCCTCGTCGCTAACGCCCGCCTCATCATCGACACCCGCAATGTTTGCGAGCGGAACGGAATAAAGGCGGCGCATTTGGTGAAGGCTTGAGAGCTATGGCTCCCTCACGTCACCCGACACTCACGGAAGCAATCGCAACGCCGACATGAAAACCGGCATGCAGCACGATGGCTGCTTCGAGCCGGCGGCGCAGAAATGCCAGGCCGAACGCAATTCCGGCGACGAAGTTCAGCCCGAGGGTACGGATGAAGAGAATGGCCGTCGGATTTCCGGCGGCGAGCAGCGCCGGGAGATGGCCCGCGGCGAACGCGGCTGCCGAGAAAATCAGCGCAAGGCCGGCGGCTGTTCTCCGTCCGCTGGGTTGACCGCCGAGCAGTTTCAGAGCGATCCACATCAGGCCGGACAGCAGGCCCCAGCGCATTCCGATTTCTTCCGTAATGCCGCCATAAAGCATGCCCACCAGAAGCTGCGTCCCGCTCCATCCATTGGCGAGCGATGGCACAGTGGAGTCAGCCTGCCAGCCTCGCGCCAGAAACTGATCGAGAAGGGCGGTAGCAAGGCCAAGCACTACGCCCGCCCCGGCCGCCTGCATCAGCAGGATCAGATCGCCAGTCCTGACGGCATCGCCCAGAAGCAGGTGCGATTTTAAGCCCGCACGCGGCGCGCACGCTGCGCCGATGGCACTGGCGATAACCAGCAGTGCGAAGGCATTGATGAGCAGCGCCGCGCGGGGGACACCGGGGAAGCTCGGAAGAACCAACAGTAGCGAGAGCACCCCTGGCAGGCCCAATAGAATGGCGCGGAAAAGGGCTTTGCGAAAACCTGACTTGTTTTCGACGGATGAGGCGGGCTCTTGCAGCATGAATGGCGACTTCGTTCGTGTTGTAAGGGCGCGTGTCTCCCGGGTTTGCGATGAACATCATGTCGGCATCGTGGCGGTCCTTATGATCACCTGAGCGGGTGCGAAATCCACTGCACGTCGTTTGACAGCGCTCATTTGCGTTGATACCAACATTCATAGTCGCAGCCGAAAGCGCATGCCGCACGTGGAGCTGATCGCGATGAACATCGAGCGGACCGAACGACCTTCGATCCATACGGGAAACACAGAGAAAATACGCATATCGCGACGCGCATTCGGCAAGGGTGCCGCCGGCGCATTGGCAGCCGCCATCTTGCCGGAGTTTGGCATCGCACGTGCGGCCCCGGCTGGTTTCGCTGCGCTCGACGCGATGCTCGACGGGTTCGTCGCAAGCGGGTCCGTGCCGGGACTTGTTGCCCTCGTGGCTCGAGGCGACACGGTTCACGTCCACACCGCCGGGGTGCGGAACATCGCGTCCGGCGCACCCATGCAGCGCGACAGCATTTTCGCCGTCGCCTCGATCGGCAAGCCGATCACCGCGGTTTCGGCTCTGATCCTCGTCGAGGATGGTGTGCTGGACCTGGACGCGCCCGTCGACAAGTGGCTGCCCGAGCTAGCGAACAGGCGTGTCATCCGCAGTCTCCAGAGTGATCTCGACGACACCGTTCCGGCGGAGCGGCCGATCACGCTTCGGGATCTGTTGACCCTGCGCATGGGGCTTGGCGCCGTGTTCGCCGATCCGTCCGGCTCACCCCTCCTGAAGCGGATGGCCGAGCTTGAAATTTCCCCCGGGCCCAAGTTGTTCGGCAGCGGTGCGGATGAGTTCATGCGCAGGCTGGGCTCGCTTCCACTCGTGCACCAGCCCGGCGAGCGCTGGCTCTATCACACGGGCCTCGATGTTGCCGGCGTTCTGATCGAACGCGCAAGCGGCAAAAGTCTCGAAACTTTCCAGCGCGAGCGCATTTTCGAGCCGCTCGGAATGGCCAATACCGGCTTTTATGTACCGCGCGAGGCCGCCGCGCGGCTCGTCACCTGCTATTGGCGCAATCCTCAAACGAACGCCCTGGAAGTGTGGAATCCCGCCTCCGGCAAAAGCTTCGCCGAGCGGCCGCCCTTCGAAGCCGGCGGAGGCGGCCACGTTTCCACGGTCTACGACTACCTCGCCTTTGGCCGTTTGCTGCTCGGCAAAGGCGAATATCGCGGCCGGCGTATCCTCTCGGGAAGGAGCGTCGAGACCATGCTGACGGATCACATCACGCCGGAACAGAAGGCGGCTTCGCCCTTTTTCCCGAATTTCTGGGACAAGCACGGCTGGGGCTTTGGCATTGCCGTCATCACGAAGCCCGACGAAATTTCGCCGGTGCCAGGCCGGTTCGGATGGTGGGGCGGATTCGGGACGACGTTCTACGTCGACCCGCACACCGAAACAGTCGCGCTGCTGTTCACACAAAAGATGATGGGCGGCGCCGACGACACGATGATGAGTGAGGAGTTTCTGAAGCACGCTTTCCGCCAGAGCGCCTGAGCGGCCGAGCCCAACAATAGCAAGCCAGCAACAACGCTTTGATCACCTCTCCCGTTGGGAGAGGTCGGCCCGCAGGGCCGGGCGAGGGGTTACAACGGCAGCAGTCGGCGGAACCCCTCACTCTGGTGAGGGATATGGGCGAAAGCTCGACCTTTCTCGCTTTAAACCGGAAACGTTCCAGCGCACCAGTCCGGATGCCCCGGGCTGGTGCGTTCGTTTGCGTGCGAGCGCGCGCAAATTTTGGAGGCGACATCCCGCAGAAAGCATTGTAGATTTGCACGGGCCGCGCTCCCGTCGAACCTGCGCGCGCTTCAGAAAGGGGTACTGCATCATGAAAGTCCGACAGCTACTTTTTGCAGCCGTTGCCGCGCTTTCCGCGTCCGCATTCGCGCAGGCCAGCAGCGCCGCAGATCTGGTGGTGGCGACCGATACGGCCTTCGTTCCCTTCGAGTTCAAGGAGGGCGACAAGTACGTCGGCTTCGACATCGACATGTGGGACACGATCGCGAAGGAGATCGGTGTCACCTACACGCTGCAGCCGATGGACTTCAACGGCATCATCCCCGCATTGCAGACGAAGCAGGTTGACGTTGCGCTGGCCGGCATCACCATCAAGGACGAGCGCAAGAAGGTGATCGACTTTTCAGACGGGTACTATGATAGCGGCTTCCTGCTCATGGTCCCAAATGACAGCGGCATCATAGGACCAGAGGATCTCAAAGGCAAAACGCTCGCGGTCAAGACCGGAAATTCGGCGACCGATTACGCCAAGGAGCATTTCAAGGAGACGGAGCTTCGGCAATTTCCGAATATCGACAACGCCTATCTGGAGTTGCAGACAGGCCGTGTCGACGCCGCCATGCACGACACGCCCAACGTGCTCTATTACGTCGCGACTGCCGGCAAGGGCCGCGTGAAAGCGGTCGGAACGCAGATGATGGCGCACGAGTACGGCATCGGCTATCCGAAGGGCAGCCCGCTGGTCGAAAAGGTCAACAAGGCGCTGGCGAATATGAAGGCAGATGGCCGTTATAACGCCATTTATAAGAAGTGGTTCGGTGCAGAGCCCAAGAGCTGAACCTTAGTGCCTCACCATCCCG
>JAEVZQ010000367.1 GCA_023392135.1 Pseudomonadota bacterium
TCTGGCAGGGGCCGAGGTGGAGTGGGGCCTTGGCCACCAGTGCATCGGAGCGCTTCAAGCCGTCGTGCAACGACTTACCGGTTACGCCTGCTCTGAGGAGACCAGCGCATTCTACGTGGCGGGATATTGCGCCTTCAGAGCGGCTGCGGCCCACTACAGCGCAATTTTGAGCGACGATGCCGAGATGCGCAGACACCTGCGCCGGGCCCGCGAATGTTACGAGCGGCGGCTTAAAGCGACGCTGGCATCGTTCACAACGCATTCGCTGGTCGCTTGAGAGACATGCAGAAGAGCCCAGCGAGACTAGCCGCCGGGCTCGACCGAACTGCGGTCACAGGGGTGATCTTATTTGCGGTCGGCCTCTGGGGCGCGTCACCGCAATTTACCCAAGCCGTTCGATCTGGCTTCGATCATTACCAGTTCGGTGATGGGACTATGCCATTTCGTCTGCCGGGTCCGGTGTTGCTGAGTAACATGACCGGAATAGATCAGCTCGAATAATCCCGAAGCAGCACAAGGCAGCCGTCCCGGCATCGATACCGGCAATCATCGCATAAGGTTTCAGATTGTCTGATCTGGCCATCCCGCGCGAGCTGCGATCGCCAACACGCACCAGATGGCCTCACATCTGCCAGGTGGTGACATTTTCTTAGACCTCCTTTCGAAGGATGCTTTGAGCTGAGCAATTGTGGCGGAGAAAGTCAAATCAAATTCTTTCCCGCCTTTGGCATCAAGCTACGAGCCCGCGTTTTTTCAGCAATCCTTCGACGGTCGGTAGCCGCCCGCGGAAAGCCGTGTAGGCTTCATCCTCTTTCCGCAAACCTCCGGCAGCGTAGATAAACCGTTTGAGGCGAGAGGCCGTTTCCGCATCGAAAACGTCGCCCGTTTCCTCGAAAGCGGAAAAGGCGTCCGCATCGAGGACTTCCGACCACATATAGCTGTAATAGCCGGACGAGTAGCCGTCGCCGGAGAAGATGTGGGAGAAATGAGGCGTTCGGTGCCGCATGACGATCTCCCGCGGCATGCCGATTCGCTCCAGCACAGCGCGCTCGAAAACGATCGGCTCTTCGCCTTTGTACGCCTCCGAATGGAAGTCGATATCGACGATGGCCGAGCTCAGGTATTCGACCGTGGCGAAGCCCTGATTGAACGTGCTGGCTGCGCGCAACTTCTCGATCATCGACGCTGGCATCGGCTCATCGGTGCGGTAATGCCGGGCGAACTTTCTAAGAACTTCGGGCGCCAGCAGCCAGTGCTCGAAAAGCTGCGAGGGTAACTCGACGAAATCGCGCGCGACCGAGGTTCCCGAGATGGATGGATACGTCACGTTGGAGAGCAGCCCATGCAGGGCGTGCCCGAATTCATGGAATAGCGTGCGCGCATCGTCGAAAGACAGTAGAGCCGGAGTATCCCCGCTGCCCTTGGCGAAGTTCATGACGTTGACGATGATGGGCCGGATATTGCACGCGAGCCGCTCCTGCCGGCGGTATGCGCTTTTCCAGGCGCCGGACCGCTTCGAGGATCGCGCGAAGTAGTCGCCGAGAAAGAGGCCGACGTGGGCGCCGGTACTGTCTGTCACCTCGAACGCACGGACGTCGGGGTGGTAGACGGGCACCTCGGTGCGCTCGCTGAAGCTCAGCCCGAACAGCCGCCCTGCCGTATAAAACGCAGCCTCGATCACATTGTCGAGCGGCAGGTAAGGCTTCACTTCCGACTCGTCGAGATCGTACTCGGCCTTGCGCACTTTCTCTGAGTAATAGCGCCAGTCCCACGGTTCGATGGTGATGTTGGCGCCCTCGCGCTGGGCAATGGCCTGAAGCTTTTTGCGCTCGTCCTCCGACCGCGCCTTCGCCGCTGGCCAGACCTCGTTCAAGAGCGCCCGCACGTTGGTGGCCGTTTTGGCCATGGTGTTGTCGAGCTTGTAGTCGGCGAATGTTTCGTAGCCGAGCAGCCTTGCGCGTTCGCGCCGGAGCTTCAGCATTTCTGTGATGATGTCGCGATTATCGGTGGTGCCGCCGTTCTCGCCGCGGCGGGTCCAGGCTATGAACGCTTTCTCGCGCAGGTCGCGGCGCGGGGAGAACGTCAGAAACGGCTCGATCAGCGATCGGGACAGCGTAATGACGAACTTGGCCGCACTGCCGCGCTCCTGGGCGGTCCTGCGGGCCGCATCGATCAGGAAGCCTGGCAGGCCGGCGACATCCTCCTCGGCCAGCGGCAGCTCGTAGTTCTTCTCGTCGGCCAGAACGTTCTGGCTGAACTGTGTGCCGAGGGTGGCAAGCCGCTGCAAAATCTCGCCCAGGCGCTCCTTCTCCTCCGGCCCAAGGCGCGCACCGGCCCTCACGAACGCGAGGTGCGTGCGCTCCAGAACCCGCTTCTGCTCTGCATCGAGGTCCGCTGGCTCCGCACCCTGCATCACGGCATCGATACGCGCGAACAGGGTCGCGTTCGAGGTGATGGCGTTCCAGTGCTGAGCGAGCTTCGGCGAGATCTCGCGTTCTATCGCCTGCAGCGCGTCATTCGTATCCGCGCCGGCAAGGTTCCAGAACACGGCAGAAACGCGGTCGAGGAGGCGACCCGCGTTCTCGAGCGCCGCGATCGTGTTGTCGAACGTGGGTGCAGCAGGGGTGGCGGCAATGCGGTCGATCTCCGAGCGGTGCTCGGCGAGGGCCTTGTCGAACGCTGGCCGGAAGTGCTCGGGCCTTATCTCGGCGAATGGCGGCGCGCCGTACGGGGTGGACCAGGGGACGAGCAAGGGATTGGCTGCCGAACTGGCGCTCATGGTGCAAAGACCTCAGGGAAGCTGAATCGTGGAAACCGGAAATCCGTATAGTTGAGAACGGACTACAACGCAAAGTGGAAACGAAACCTCAGCGCGTGCTCGTAACAGACTGGTTCTGGCCTTCCTCTCATG
>JAEVZQ010000113.1 GCA_023392135.1 Pseudomonadota bacterium
TCCGTGAGCTCGAGCTGGCGAAGCACATCGCGCAGCAGACGGCCGAAGGCCTCCTGGTCCTCAGAGAGGCCTTCCATACGATGGAGCGTCTTGCCCGCCCGTTCCTCGATCCAAGGCCGCCAGATCTCCACGAGAGACTTCGCGGATTTCGGCGGCGGAAGACCGCTCAAACGCTCGCGCACCATCAACGCCAGCGCGTCCTCGAGCGGCGCCTCGGACCGGTCCTTCACATCGGCAAAACGGCCGTGCCCGTACGTGTCCTCGGTCTTGGCCGTCAGGTTATCGGCCATGCCCGGCATCCGATTGGCACCGAGCGCCTCGATCCGCGCGCGCTCCACAGCCTCGAAGACGGCGCGCGCCGGGCCGGCATCGGGTGCCAGCCGGCGATGGACTTTCTTGTCGTGAACGGCCGCGGTGAGCGCCAGACTGTCCGCCCAGCCGCGGATGACCGCCACCTCGCGCGGCGAAGGCACACGTGAAGGCTCGGGGAGCTGGACGGTATGGCCGTCAAGCTCCGGCCGTCCCGCCGAGTAGCTGACTTGGAGCTCATCGTCGCCGGCAATGGCGCGCACCGCCAGTCCGAGCACGCGCTTGAACGGCTCGGCAGGCGGCTCCTTGCGTTTTGGGTTAGATGGTGGGGCCATGGCTGTTCTCGGCAGTTGGGCAGTCGGCAGTAGGCAGTCGGGCTCAGGCTTCTCCATCCAGGGATCGGATCAGGCCCCGCAGCATTCTGCCAACGGTGTCGCATCGGGCCATGATCGGATCGATCGCTTCACGGTTCAGCAAATCGATTCGATTGGCCAACATCACGTGCGTTTCGAGCTCCTTGATCGAGCCCTGGGCTACTCGCAGAAACTGAACGTATGCCCCACGACTCTCGCGTCCATAGCTTTCAGCGATATTCGCTGGGACGGACGCCGCGGCGCGACGAATCTGGGCCGTGAAGCCATACATCTCGCTTTTGGGCAATTGCGACGCCGTCCGGCAAGCCGCCTCAGCAAGATCCATGGCCTCGTTCCAGACACGCAAATCACGGTACGATCTTATCGTCGCCGATCCGCCTGTCGCCGAGTCCACCGACTGCCGAGGAGCGACTGCCGACTGCCGCATTTTCAACTCAGCGCCACATTGGCGGCGCTTTCTGGCAGGTCCTCGCCAAAGCAGCGCTGGTAGAACTCGGCAACCAACGGCCGCTCGAGCTCATCGCACTTGTTGAGGAACGTCAGCCGGAACGCGAAACCGATGTCGCCGAAGATGTCCGCGTTCTCGGCCCACGTGATCACCGTACGCGGGCTCATGACGGTCGAAAGGTCACCGTTGATGAACGCATTCCGGGTCAGATCGGCCACGCGCACCATGTTCGAGACGACCTTGCGCTTCGCATCCGCACCGGCGAACGACTTCACCTTCTGCTGCACGATGCGAACCTCGTCGTCATGCGGCAGGTAATTGAGGGTGCAGACGATCGACCAGCGGTCCATCTGGCCCTGGTTGATCTGCTGCGTGCCGTGATAGAGCCCGGACGTGTCACCCAGGCCGATCGTGTTCGTCGTCGCGAACAGCCGGAATGCCGGATGCGGACGGATCACCTTCGACTGGTCGAGCAACGTCAGCTTGCCCGAAACCTCGAGCACGCGCTGAATGACGAACATCACGTCAGGCCGGCCTGCGTCATACTCGTCGAACACCAGCGCCGTATTGGTCTGCAGTGCCCAGGGCAGAATGCCTTCCCGGAACTCCGTCACCTGCTTACCGTCCTTGAGGACGATGGCATCGCGGCCGACGAGATCGATACGGCTGACATGGCTGTCGAGATTGACGCGCACGCACGGCCAGTTCAGCCGCGCAGCAACCTGCTCGATGTGGGTCGACTTGCCGGTGCCGTGATAGCCCTGGATCATCACGCGCCGGTTGTGCTTGAAGCCGGCGAGAATGGAGAGCGTCACCTCTCGATTGAAGAGGTAGTCCGGATCGAGGTCCGGAACATGCTCGTTCGAATTGGAGTAGGCCGGAACTTCGAGATCGCTGTCGATGCCGAAGACCTGGCGCACGGACACCTTCATGTCCGGAAGGCCGGGGCCCCCGGCTTGTTCTTGCGCACGCATGCTGATGGTTTTTCCGAATAAGTTCCGTTGAAACTCCTCGACGCGATCGGCGTCGAGTCCCGCTGGGCGACTTTGCAGATCGCCTTATTGCACGAGCCCTGCCTGCTTCAGATAGTTATAAGCTTGGATGATCTCGCGCAACCTGTCCTCCGACCCCCGATGACCGCCATTGGCGTCGGGGTGATGCAGTTTGACGAGCGTCTTGTAGCGCGACTTGATCTCCTCGCCGCGCGCCGTCTCCGGCAAATCGAGCGTTTGCAGTGCCTTGCGCTCCAGCGGCTTCAACGCACGCCGATATTCCTGGCGCTCGCTGTGCCGTGCCCGCCACGCGTGAAAGCCTTGTGCGTTGGCTGCCCGCGCTTCAGCAAAACGGTGCAGATCAGCTGCGGAAACATGCTGGCGTTCGCCATTCGACCACGAATTGACCCCGACTTTCCACGTCGGCCGGTGGCCGTAGATGGATCCTTGCAGGTACTGCTCGACCTCCGAGTTGCTCATGCCGTCGAAGTAGTTGTACGAGCTATTGTACCGCCGGACGTGATCTGAGCAGAATGTATAGTACTGGCCATCGCGGCCGCGCCCCATCGGCGCCCGGTAGCGACCTGCTTCCGTGCATCCCTTCCACTGGCAGCATGGCCATTCATGCTTCGCATCCCGCTTCTCCGCCCGAGGGCGATGGATGCGGATCATGTCGAAGTATTTCGAGTCGAGCTTCATGGCGCCGGAGTATGATCGCGCGGCCCGGCTCGCACAAGCAGGTCTCATCGCGCGCATTGGCCGCGTGGCGATCCGGCCATAGACATCATTGACTGCATTCGACTGGTTCGTTGCGGACACGAGGCCCAAATCTGATGACGATCGAGCAAGCGATTCATGAAAAGCTGATGCTGGCGCTCAACCCGGTGCGGCTCGATGTGATCAACGAGAGCGAGCTGCATGCCGGCCACCGAAGCTCACCTGGTACCGGCCAGAGCCATTTCCGCGTCCTTGTCGTCTCGGAGGCGATGCGAGGCAAGTCCCGGGTGGAGCGCCACCGCATCGTAAACGAGGCACTGGCCGCCGAGCTTAAAGGTGGGGTGCACGCGCTTGCGATCAAGGCCTACGCGCCGGGGGAAGACATTCTGCCCTGACGCGCCGAACCGGCTTTCGCGGCCCAAGCTCAAGCCGGCCGGGTCGGGGTCGCCGCCGGCGTCGTGCGGCGGGCCGGGGCTGATGCTTTCAGCGGCTTCACCCGCAGTGCAGCGATGCGGTTGCGGTTCTTGCGCAGGATCTCGAACCGGAATCCATAGAACGTAAAAGCCTGGCCCGGCTCGGGGATGGTCTGCGCTTCGTGGATCACCAGACCCGCGATGGTGGTCGCTTCCTCGTCCGGCAGGTCCCAGCCCATGTGCCGGTTGAGATCGCGGATCGGAGCGCTGCCGTCGACGTTCACAGTGCCGTCGGACTGCGGCCGGATGGCGGCATCCTGGACATCGTGCTCATCCGAGATCTGGCCGACGATTTCCTCGAGAATATCCTCGAGCGTGACGAGCCCCTGCACCTCGCCGTACTCGTCGACGACGAGCGCGAAGTGTGCCTTCCGCTTGAGGAAAGCGCTGAGCTGATCCTTCACGCCCGTCGTATCTGGTACGAACCAGGGCTCCTTCAGCAGCTCCTTGACATCGAGCTTCTCGGC
>JAEVZQ010000152.1 GCA_023392135.1 Pseudomonadota bacterium
GCCATATCCGGAATGATGGGCGGCTTGCTGCGGTTCCTGTTCAACGCCATTGACCGCGGTGGTACGGGTCTCATTCCCGAAGGCGCCCGCGACGTGCCCCGGATGGATCTCGGTCAGATGTTGCAGGACAGGCGGGTGCTGCTCACCATCGGCATCTGGGTGGTTCTGAACTTCGCCTTCTCGATCGGGTTCGGTGGCCTGGATGAGGGAGCCGGGATCGCCTGGGAGGCCCACCTCGGCGGCTTCTTTGCAGGCCTGCTCGCGTTCGGTGCTTTCGATCGCACGGCTCAGCCGAGGCTGGACAACGTCGAGCCTCGGCTGCAGTAGCGAAGCGACCGGGTTGCACCAATCGGTAAGTTAACGCACGATCAACCACCGGGAGTTGAGCTCCCGCGTAGACGAGGGCAACTGAGCCGCGGTTGGAACGGCCCGGCCATGGACACGTTGTCGGCCAGACTGGCCGCAGCCCTCGGCGTGTCGCTGCGGGTCTGCCGGCCGCCTGGACGGGAGGTCGCGTCCGTGAATGTTGCTGCTATTCTGAAAGGGAAGGGGCGGGCCGTTGCCACGGCTCGGCCGGATACGACGCTGCAGGCCGCCAGCGAGAAGATGACGGCCAAGCGCATTGGCTCGCTCGTCGTCATAGGCGCGAGCGGCACCGTCACTGGCATCATCTCCGAGCGCGACATCATTCGCGCCATCGCAGAGCGGGGTAAAGACTGCCTCAGGGAGCCCGTTTCGGATTTCATGACCCGGCAGGTCGTGATCTGCAGCGAGGCCGACACGCTGGACCAACTCATGGCAACTATGACGGCCGGCCGCGTCCGCCACATCCCCGTGCTCGAAGAGGGGGCTCTCGTCGGCATCGTCTCCATCGGCGACGTCGTCAAGCACCACATCGCCGAGGTCGAGATGGAGGCCAGCGCTCTCCGCACATACCTTCTGGCGGGGTGAACAGGACTGCCACCACCAGCGGTGGTGATCAAATCAAGAACATGTTCGGCTGAATCGGAAACGGCGACTCGAATCAGAGTCGCCGACCAACGCCCGATTCACATTTTCGGCACCGCGCAATCCACATCTCCGGCCCGACCGGAGCCGCCCTGAACGGCCAAAAACCCGTTGCGGATGCGCACTTCGTGGCAAAAGCGCAACGATTTCAGATCAATTACGTCGACAACTTAAACGCGAGTTTGCTCGTAACCTGCAACTGCACTAAAGCAGAATTACGAGCAACCTTAGCGGGTGTTCGTCAGCGACATGCAACCAGTGCGGCCGCTGTGTTGAGTGTCGTGCGGCGGAGCCTCTTCGAGGGTCCACCCAGAGCTGGTCCGGGAACGGAAGGCAGCCCGGCCACTCTGCAGAAAGCAAGCCCGGCGGGCTGGTAGCCGCACTACGAGTTCAGCGTCGAGTTGAGTGGCGTCTCCAGAGTATCGCGTCCAGTCGGAGTGGCGTGCGCACACGCGCGTGCGTGCACCTCGGACCGGGCGCGTGAGCTGTCGCCGGGCAGCGCGTGCTGCTTTCTGCGCCAACGGAACAACACCAAGTGGAGATGGAAATGATCGGGGGACTGACAAAGACGACCAGTCGCTTCGCCATCGCCGCCGCGGCCAGCGTCATCGCGACCAGTGCCATGGCGGCCGACCTCGGCGGAAATTGCTGCGCCGACCTCGAGGAGCGCGTCGCTGAGCTCGAGGCGACAACGGCCCGCAAGGGCAACCGTCGCGTGTCGCTGACTGTCTACGGCCAGGTGAACGAAGGTATCCTCTGGTGGGATGACGGCGAGGAAACCAACGCCTACGTGGTGACGAACGAGAACTCGCGTACGCGCTTCGGCTTCCGCGGCGACGCCACCATCAGCCCGGAGTGGAAGGCAGGCTACCTGCTCGAGGTCGGCGTTCGCATCGCGAACAGCGCGGATGTCAACCAGTTCGCCGATGACCTTGTCTCGGGCAGTGCAGCTTTGGACCTCCGGCATAGTGCCTGGTGGATCGAGTCGAACCGGCTCGGTCGCCTCTGGGTGGGGCACACTAGCATGGCGACGGACGGCATAACCGAAATCAACCTGTCGAATGCGGCCCAGATCGGTGCGCCGGACGTGAACAACTGGGGCGGAGGCATGTTCCTGCGCCTCGATAACGGCACGCTGCTGGCTGTTGGAGGCGGAGACCTCGTCGCCGGCTTACGGTGGAGAGACATTCTGTCCCAGGCCAACGCCAATGTGGGTGATGGCGATCGGCGCAATCTCGTCCGGTATGTTTCACCGACATGGGAAGGATTCACGTTCTCATGGTCGTGGGGTGAAGATGACTTCTGGGATGCCGCATTGCGCTACGCGAACGAGTGGAACGGAGTACGCGTCGCAGCGGGTATCGGCTACCAGCAGTGGACGGATGGCGATGCATTTGCAGTCGTACCCGACGACATTTTCGGGATAACCGGCGCTTCGGTCACCAGGACCGGTAGTTTCAACGATCGCGGTTGCGCAGATCTGGACTTTGTAGATCCCGTCTTCGCGATTGGGGCCGATTCGGACGTCGACTGCTGGGCACTCGGCTTGTCCGCCAGCGTGATGCACGTGCCATCCGGGCTGTACGTCTCAGGCGCATACGGGATGCTTCAGGACGAAAATAGGCGGGATCTGTTCGCGTTGCGAGCATTAGAGGGTGGCTTGTTCTTGCCGAATGTCGATGATCGTGACCAGTTCTGG
>JAEVZQ010000164.1 GCA_023392135.1 Pseudomonadota bacterium
GCGAGCACGCGGGCCATTTGTGCCTCTTCAGATTACATTGAGTTCCCGTATCGGGCGTCGTTCGGCGATGCGCTCAAAGCCGAAGCGCGTCAGATCCAATGTTCGGAACTCCCCATACGCGATCAGCTCCGAAATGGCTCGACCGGCAGCCGCCGATTGTTGGAGACCGTGACCGGAAAAGCCATTGGCAAAGTAGAAATTGCGAATTTCCGGATGGGGGCCGATAACCGCATTCTGGTCGAGCGTGTTGTAATCATAGAAGCCCGCCCAGGCATTCACGACCTTGACCGATTCGAACACCGGCACCCGGGTTGCAAGCCGCGGCCAGACCTCCTCCTCGAACAGGCTGTGATCGATCGCATCGAGATCCTCCGCCGGTGGCTCGTTCTCCTCATCCGGCGAAACGCCCGTGATGAACAGCCGACCTTCCGGGCGGAACCAGACGCCGGTGGCATCCGCCGTCAGAGGGCCTCGTTGAAGCTCCTCCGGCGCATCCCGGCAATCGATCACATAGACGTACCGCTTGCGGGGCTCGACCGGCAGGTGAATACCCGCCAGGGCGGCCACAATACCACCGGAAGGACCGGCCGCATTGACGACAGCACCGCAGGCGAGCCGCCGGCCACTTGCCAGCTGAATCGTCTCGACCGCCTGACCATTCACCTCCATCGCGGTGACCGTGTCGTGGAGGTACTCGACCCCCGCTGCGCGCGCCGCCGTGCGGAACAGCGTGGTGAGGCTGACCGGATCAAGCCAGCCTTCGCCGGATGCGCCGAAGCTGCCGCAGGCCACACCATCGGTCGTGAGCCAAGGGAAGCGGGCCTTCAGCCCATTCGCATCGAAAAGCCGAATGTCTGCGCCGTGAGCGCGCTGCGTTTCGACGTTGGCTGCGAGAACGCCTGCGCCCTCTTCCGACGCGAGGAGCAGA
The DNA here is from genome assembly GCA_023392135.1 of Pseudomonadota bacterium. GTDB lineage: Bacteria > Pseudomonadota > Alphaproteobacteria > Rhizobiales > Hyphomicrobiaceae > ZC4RG25. The sequence continues at coordinate 929 of JAEVZQ010000164.1, forward strand.
TAGCCCTGCTCGTGAAAGCTGACATCGGCATCCGGCCCGAAGCGCTCCTTCAGATTGCGAATCAGGTCGAGCATGACTTGAGACATGGCGATGTTCTCCGGCGTGGAGAACTGTTGCCGCACGCCGCCGGCAGACCGCGCGGTGCTGCACGTCGCGAAGGTGGGATCCTTTTCGACGATGACGACCCGGCGCCCCTCCAGAAGGCCCGCCTGCGCCAAGTAGTAGGCCGTCGCACATCCGATGACGCTGCCGCCCACAATCACCACGTCTGTCGATTGGTAGGCCATGCCTTCTCCACCCCAGTCAGCCGGCCTGCATTGTGCCGAAGCCTGCTCCGGGTGCCAAGCGGACAACCCGGCACAGGAGGAAATTGAGGCTTTCAAATAATGATGCCACTGCACTAGCTTGCGGCCATTGGATAGACACCTCACGAGGAGAAGCGATGCCCATTCGCCCACGCCGCAGCGCGCTCTATATGCCCGGCTCGAATGCCCGCGCCCTGGAGAAGGCGAAAATGCTTGCCGCCGATGTGGTCATCTTCGATCTCGAGGATGCCGTCGCGCCCGAGGCAAAGGTCTCCGCGCGCGAGCAGGTCGTGGCTGCCGTTACGCTTGGCGGCTACGGCGACCGCGAGCTGGTGGTCCGGATCAACGGCCTTGATACGCCCTGGGGCAGAGAGGACCTTGCCAAAGCCTCCGAGACTGCTCCGGACGCCATTCTGGTGCCGAAGGTCTCGACCGCGGGACAGCTTCGCGCGGTCGGCACGGCTCTCGCCTCCGCACCGGAGAAGGTCAGGGTGTGGGCGATGATCGAGACCACCCTCGGCATTCTCAATCTGCGCGAGATCGCCGAAGCCGCTCGTGATCCGTCGACACGCCTGACTTGCTTCGTCCTGGGCACGAACGACCTTGCAAAGGAGACCCGCGCCGAGCTCGACCAGAACCGGACTGCGGCGCTTTACTGGCTGTCTGCCGCGGTCACGGCAGCGCGCGCCTACGGCATCGACGTCCTCGACGGCGTCTATAATGCCTTCAGGGACATCGATGGCTTCCGCAGGGAGTGCATCCAGGGTCGCCAGCTCGGAATGGACGGCAAGACATTGATCCACCCGGATCAGATCGCACCGGCAAACGAGGTCTATTCCCCCGCAGCCGCCGAGGTGGAGTGGTCTCGGAAGATCCTTGCGGCGTTCGCGGAGCCTCAAAACCACAACAAGGGCGTCATCACCGTCGATGGCCGCATGGTCGAGCTGCTGCATGCCGAAATCGCCCGCCGGACAGTCGAGATCGCCGAGGCGATCGCCGCCCGCGAAAACGCCTGAACGGCAATCTGGAGCGCCCTCATGAAGTCCAGCAAGACCAATCCCGGCAATTTCTTCGAGGATTTCCGACTCGGGCAGGAAATCCTCCACGCGACCCCGCGCACGCTGACTGAAGGTGATGTCGCCGTTTACGCCAGCCTCTACGGCGCGCGATTCGCGGTGCAGTCATCCGATATGTTTGCCCGGGCGATCGGGTACCCGCGGGCGCCCATCGACGACCTGCTCGTGTTCCACACCGTGTTCGGCAAAACGGTGCCGGACATTTCGCTCAATGCCGTGGCAAACCTCGGATATGCGGACTGCCGCTTCCTGGCGCCGGTCTACCCTGGGGATACTCTCAGCGCTCAATCCGAGGTGATCGGGCTGAAGGAGAACTCAAACGGCGAGACCGGTGTCGTCTACGTCCGCTCAAAAGGGCTCAACCACGACGGCGAAACGGTCCTCGAATATGTTCGCTGGGTGATGGTGCGCAAGCGGGACAAAGCCTCACCGGCGCCGGATGCGCACGTTCCGGATCTGCCAGACCGCGTTCCACCTGATGCGATCGGTCATGCATTGCCCCAGCTCGCGCGGTCCGACTACGACACGCAGTTGGCCGGATCGCCGTTCCTGTGGGGTGACTACGAACCCGGGGAGCGCATCGACCACGCCGATGGCATTACCATCGAGGAGGCGGAGCACCAGCTTGCAACGCGCCTCTACCAGAACACCGCCCGGGTGCAGTTCAACCAGCACACCGAGAGTGCCGGCCGTTTCGGCCGTCGTCTCGTTTACGGCGGGGTCGTGATCTCGATGGCGCGGGCTCTATCGTTCAACGGCCTTGCCAACGCGTACCATGTCGCAGCCATAAACGGCGGCCGGCACGTGGCGCCATGCTTCGCGGGCGATACGATCTATGCCTGGACGGAAGTTCTGGAAAAGGCGGAGCTGCCCCATCGTAGCGACTTAGGCGCGCTGCGGATTCGGCTCATCGCGCTCAAGAATCTCCAGCCAGGCGCTTCTCCCTACAAGACTCACTCTGGAGCCTACCATGATGGCGTCGTGCTCGACCTCGATGCATGGGCGCTGCTGCCTCGCTAGTGGAGCATTTGATTCCGACATTTGCTCTCGAGCTTGCCGCGGCGGGATGCAAATGTCGGAATGGGACCACTAGGCAGCCATTCACTTTGCGCGAGGCTGCCATGCGTCGGTTCGAATAATTGCTGCATCGGCGAACGCGCGCTACAAGACAGCCGACGTTATCTGCGCCACAAGGAGAGCCCCATGGCCGAAGCGAAGGCACGGGAGCTGCCGCGGATCGAGCGACCGCTCTCACCGCACCTGCAAATCTATTCGCCGCTTATCAACATGGTGATGTCGATCATCCATCGGATCACCGGTGCGGCGCTCTACTTCGGGAGCCTGTTGCTCGTCTGGTGGCTGCTCGCTGCAGCGAGCGGACCGGAGCAGTTCGCGACGGCCAACTGGTTCTTCGGCACGATCATCGGCAAGATCATCCTGTTCGGCTACACGTGGGCGCTCATTCATCACGCCCTTGGCGGCATCCGGCATCTCATCTGGGACACGGGCCTCGGCTTCGATCTGAAGTCCGTCGATGTCCTGTGCTGGAGCACCATCATCGGCTCCGTGGTGCTGACCGTTCTGATCTGGGCTTTGGTTCTTTTCCTCGGCGGAGGGGCGTGACATGGCCATGCGTACTCCATTGAAAAATGTCCGCCGACTGGGTTCCGCCAAGGAGGGCACCGACCATTTCTGGCGCCAGCGCGTTACCTCGGTGGCGGCGCTACTGCTCCTACCCTTCATGTTTTGGTTCGCGCTCGCGCTCTTTGGCGCTGATTACGAAACCGTTCGGCGGACGATCGCCAACCCCGTGGTGGCGATCCTGGTCGTTGTCTTCATCGTCACGAGCGCCGTGCACATGCGGATCGGCATGCAGGTGATCATCGAGGACTATGTGCACACGGACAGCACCAAGATCGCGCTGTTGATGTTGAACACGTTCTTTTCGGTTCTGATCGGACTTGCGGGCACCTACGCGGTGCTCAAGATGAGCTTTGGGGTAGCAATCTGATGGCTGATACGACTGGCAAGACAGGCGAACCCGGGGTTGCCAAACCTGCAGTGAGCGGACGGGCCTACCCGCTCACGGACCATACGTTCGACGTCGTGGTGGTCGGCGCGGGCGGCTCGGGTCTCAGGGCTACGCTCGGGGCGGCACAGGCCGGGTTGAAGACGGCCTGCGTGACGAAGGTTTTTCCGACACGCTCCCATACCGTAGCCGCCCAGGGCGGCGTCGCTGCGGCCCTTGGCAACATGGGGCCGGACGACTGGCGCTGGCACATGTACGACACCGTGAAGGGCAGCGACTGGCTCGGCGACCAGGACGCCATCGAGTACCTTTGCCGGCACGCCCCGAAAGCGGTTTACGAGCTCGAGCATTTCGGCGTGCCCTTCAGCCGGACCGAGGACGGACGCATCTATCAGCGCCCGTTCGGTGGCATGACGACCGAGTTCGGCGAGGGGCCACCGGCCCAGCGCACGTGTGCAGCCGCCGACCGGACCGGGCACGCGATGCTACACACGCTGTACGGTCAGTCGCTGCGCTACGCGGCCGAGTTTTTCGTCGAGTACTTCGCAATCGATTTGCTGATGAATGAGGAAGGGGCATGCTGCGGTGTCGTCGCGCTCTCCCTCGAGGACGGCACCCTCCATCGGTTCCGGGCCAAAAAGACCATCCTGGCGACGGGCGGCTATGGCCGTGCCTACTTCTCGTGCACTTCTGCGCACACCTGCACCGGCGACGGCAATGCGATGGTGCTGCGCGCCGGCCTGCCGCTGCAGGACATGGAATTCGTGCAATTCCACCCGACCGGCGTCTACGGCGCCGGCGTTCTGATTACCGAAGGCGCGCGCGGCGAGGGTGGCTATCTCACGAACTCTGAAGGCGAGCGGTTCATGGAGCGGTATGCGCCCCATGCCAAGGACCTTGCCTCGCGTGACGTCGTTTCCCGCTCGATGACGGTTGAAATTCGCGAGGGCCGCGGCGTCGGACCGCACAAGGATCACATCTACCTCCACCTCGACCATCTCGATCCCAACATCCTGGCGGAGCGCCTGCCCGGCATCACCGAGAGCGCAAAGATCTTCGCCGGCGTGGATCTTCGCCGGCAGCCGATCCCAGTGTTGCCGACCGTGCATTACAACATGGGGGGCATTCCGACGAACTACCACGGCGAGGTGCTGACGCTGAAGGACGGCAATCCGGATCATGTGGTGCCGGGACTGATGGCCATCGGCGAAGCGGCCTGCGTTTCGGTTCACGGCGCCAATCGCCTGGGATCCAACTCGCTGATCGATCTCGTGGTGTTTGGACGTGCTGCCGGCCTGCGTTGTGCCGAGACCGTCGAGCCGGGCGGAGCCCTGCCGGATCTGCCGGCAGACGCAGCCGATCTGGCGCTGTCGCGCCTCGACCGCTTCCGCAATGCATCGGGCTCCACGCCGACGGCAGACCTGCGGCTCCAGATGCAGAAGACGATGCAGAGCTACTGTGCCGTTTTCCGCGACGGGCCGGTGCTCGCCGAAGGCGTCGAGAAGATCACCGAAATCTGGAAGGTGTCGGAGGACGTAAAGGTCAGCGACCGGTCGCTGATCTGGAACTCCGACCTGGTCGAGACACTCGAGTACGACAACCTGATCGCTCAGGCCGCGGTCACGGTCGTCGGGGCCGAAAACCGGAAAGAAAGCCGCGGCGCCCATGCGCGCGAGGATTACCCGAACCGCGACGACGCCAACTGGATGAAGCACTCGTTGGCCTGGGCGGACTACGGTACGAAAGCGGTGCGCATCGATTACCGTCCAGAGCACGACTACACGCTCACGAACGAGATGAGCTATATCGAGCCGAAGGCCCGCGTGTACTAGGGGATGATCCTGAGATCTTCTGCGGCTTCGAACAGTATGGGCGGCGTCCCGTCAGGACGCCGCCATTTTTCAATCGTCTGTTCATTGTGGTGATGTGTTACCGCGCTGCCGTTGTGAGCGCTCCAGCGGGATAGCACTATTTCCGCGACCCGAATCACGATCCGGAACATGACCCGGCGCAGAACCACATGCAGGCACCTGCCAAAGCCGAGAATGACACCCGCATCGCACCCGACCCGTTTGCCGCCGTCCTCCCGGCATTGGCGGCACTCGGGGCCATCACATCCATCGCGACTGTGAATTGGGTGGCCCAGGAACGGACACCCGATCGCTCCCGGACAAAGCGCAAGGCAGGCATTGCGCTGCGCGATCTCGAGAGCTGCTGCATGGGTCTGCAGGAAATATTCCGTCGCTTCGGGCGGCATCCGAGGCTGTTCGCTGGCGAAGGCAAGGCCGCAGCATCACCACTCAAATTCGGTGTTCATGGCCTGCGCATCGATCCCGAAGAAGCGAGACATTACCAGAAATCGATGGACGAGATCGCGTCGATGCTGGTGCTCGCCACCCAGAACAGCTTTGACGTCATGTCGGCCGTCGAGGATGGCGAGATCGATGCGCCCGAGGAGCTGTTCTTCGGCTTTGGCGAGCAGCAGGAGCGCCTTAATGGCCTGATCACGCAACGCGCTACGCTGAGGACGTGCGTCGAAACCGGTCTGTCCGTTGCCGAACAGCTCACGACGCTGGTCGGCGCACTTCGCCGGCATAAGGTGGGCTGACGGCGGGGCCCGGATCAGCCTGCAACGAATCGACCCGTTGACAGGCGCTCTCAAGGCTCGCATGTCAGTCGCCGGGGTGCGAGGCTCGACGTCTCGCCAAGCAAAAGGACTAGGGGCAATGGTCCAGCTCACACTGCCGAAGAACTCGAAGGGCGAACAGGGAAAAACGTGGAACAGGCCGAGCGGGAAAGGCGACTGGAAAGAGATCAGGGTCTACCGCTGGAACCCTGAGGACACCCACAACCCACGGCTGGACACCTACTGGATTGATCGAGAGACGTGCGGACCGATGGTCCTGGACGCTCTCATCAAGGTCAAGAGCGAGGTCGACGCGACCCTGACATTCCGCCGCTCCTGCCGCGAAGGTGTGTGCGGCTCGTGCGCCATGAATATCGACGGCACCAATACGCTGGCCTGCACCAAAAGCCTCGATGATGTGAAAGGCGCGGTCTCCATTTACCCGCTGCCGCATATGTCGGTGGTGAAAGATCTCGTCCCCGACTTGACGAATTTTTATGCGCAGCATCGCTCCATCGAGCCGTGGCTGAAGACTTCGACGCCGACACCGGGCGAGGAATGGAAGCAGTCACGAGAGGATCGTGCGAAGCTCGATGGACTGTACGAATGCATCCTGTGCGCCTGCTGCTCGGCCGGATGCCCGATCTACTGGTGGAACTCGGACCGCTACCTCGGCCCTGCGATCCTTCTGCAGGCTTACCGTTGGGTGATCGATTCGCGTGATGAAAGCACTGGCGAGCGGCTCGACAATCTCGAGGACCCGTTCAGGCTCTATCGGTGCCATACGATTCTCAATTGCACCAAAGCCTGCCCGAAGGGTCTCAATCCGGCGAAGGCGATTGCCGAGCTGAAAAAGCTGATGGTGGAGCGGCGCGTCTGAGACTTCCCGTCAGAGCATAATGCGGCTGGTTCTTCGGACGAACTGGCTCGTAACCATCACTACCATCGGCAAAAAATGGACCGGAGACGCCACGGCGAGCTCCGGCCAACGATGCCGCACATCATGTGCCGCAGAAAATCTGGTCGATCCGTCGTCCTGGTGCCCACGCAGGATGAAAGGATAGACCGGTCAGGCTGCTCTCTTCTTTTTCGCAGCTGGCTTCTTGGCTGCCGTCTTCTTCGCGGCAGGCTTCTTCGCAGGAGCCCGGCGTTTCGCAGGCGCCTTCGTTGCGGCGGCCTTCTTGGAAGGAGCCTTGGCAGCTGCCTTCGCCGGCGCCTTGGATGGTGTTTTGGCTGCTGCTTTCGCTGGTGCCTTCGCAGCTTTCGTTGCCGGGGCCTTGGCGCGCGCCTTGGCTGCGGGTTTTGCCGAAGGCTTTGCTGACGCCTTTGATGAAGTCGATGGTGTCCTTGCCATAAATCTTTCTCCCTCAGGATTGATTCGAATCGATTCGAACACTGCGAGCATGTGCAATCAATTTTGATTTGTTGACATATGATCAGAATTAAACGGCGTTGTTCAGTGTATTTATTCCGCAGTGTTGCGCAGAATCATCAATTTCTTGAGTCTTGAATAGGTTATCGGCTGCCGAGAAGAGTTCCTGCGAGCATGACCCGCTAACGCAATCCAATTCCTACGGCGAGCCGGCGGCTGCTAAACGCAAATGCCCCAGTTTGCGTTCAAGGTCATTCCAGCTTCTCACAGGATTTCCACACGCGCGGGAAACCTCGGCCTTCCCGCCGCGTTGACCTCCGAGGCCAATGCCACCTCTGGAGAAGACCAATGGCAGAGCTGAAGACAAAGGTTTCGAAGGAAGAGGCACTTTACCAGGATGAGCCCCGGGCAGGTGAGAAGTGCGATGCATGTGTGCACTTCATACCGGAGCAGAGCGCATGTGAGGTCGTGGCCGGGACGATTTCGCCTCAGGGCTGGTCGAAATACTTCGAACCGTCCTGACGGAAGCGCCATTCAAAAGGCAAGCGGCCGCATGCATGCTGCGGCCCGCTTGTTCTCGCTGTTTTTAGGCCGCTTTGACGGACCAGTTCTGAAGATCGAGCACGGCCATCATCAGGCTCATGCGATCGTCAACTTCCTCTGCGAGCACCGAAAAGTAATCGGGCCCGTGTGGCATGATCTCGCCGACAACGTCACCGTACTCGAACCGAAGCGCTGCATCGTACTTGCGAGCAATCGACTGCATCTTTCCATTTTCGGCGAGGCAGCTCATGTAGAGGCGCTTGACGCCGCGGTTGCGTGCTGCCCGGATGACCCGGCCCATCAACTCGGTGCCGATGCCCCTCTCCTGCCAAGGCCTCTCGACTGAGAAGGCTGCTTCAGCCTCCTCACCCCAGAAGGCGCTCAGCTTTCTCAACTCCGCCGCGGCGCGCAGCTTTCCCGCTTCCAGGAAGCAGTACACGATGCTTCCCATGTCATGCACACGGCTCGCGTAATCGACGACGAACGCATTCGAGACTGCGTGCGCAAAACGCATGCGCCGGCTTTCGGCATCGAGCCGCAGGAGATGGTCCCGAAATTTGTCCACCTCCGTCGGCCAGAGCTTCCTGATCGTTCCTCCCCAGATCCGGTGATCGCTCATGATCGGACCTCCATCTGGCAGCAGCGCATCCCAGCCCGATACCTTGCCGTGGCCTTCTGCAGCGCACCAATTTAATGGGTGGCTGGCCGCAGGAGTACAAGTTGCGCTTTCGTTGACCTTCTCTGCAGCGGCTGCAAGGCAGGCGCTTGCATAGGCTTTCGTCTGCTTGACCGCTGCATCGAGGCAGGCTAGCCCGGGCGCCGATGTTGAAAGGACCTCTGGAGCGTTACGGTGATCTCGTCACCGCGGGCGGCATTGAGCCGGACGCGGCACAGCGCGCCGCCGCCGAAAAGCTGAACGAACTGGCGCAAGCGCTCGCCCGCTGGCGCCCAAAGCGTGGCCTTTTCGGCTTCTTCTCCGGATCATCATCACCGCAGCCGCGCGGCCTCTACATTCACGGCGCCGTTGGTCGCGGCAAGACCATGCTCATGGCCCTGTTCTATGCCAGCGTGACATTCCAGCCGAAACGCCGCGTGCATTTTCACGATTTCATGGCCGATGTTCACGACAGGATTGCGCGAGCACGCAAGAGTGAACCCGGCGATCCGATTCCGGCCGTCGCGTGCCGGTTAGCGGAGGAGACCAAGCTCCTCTGCTTCGACGAGCTGCCCGTCACGGATATCGCGGATGCGATGATCCTCGGCCGCTTGTTCAAAGTCCTTTTCGAGAGCGGAGTCGTGGTGGTCGCAACGTCCAATTCGCCGCCGCAGGAGCTTTACCGAAACGGGCTCAATCGCCAGCTCTTTTTGCCGTTCGTGGATCTCATAGAGGATCACATGCAGGTGCTGGAGCTGGCCGCCGCCAAGGATTTCCGGCTCGACAAGCTAAACGGCCAGCAGCTCTATTTCACCCCAGCCGACGACGCAGCCAATGCGGAGCTCGATGCGATCTGGTTATCTCTGACGGGAAGCGCCAAAGGCGAACGCAAGGAGCTGGTCGTGAAGGGCCGCACGTTGCGGGTGCCGCAGGCAGCCATGGGCGTCGCGCGCTTCAGCTTCTCTGATCTTTGTGAAAAGCCGCTCGGGTCACTCGACTATCTGTACATCGCCCGCACCTTTCATACGCTTTTCATCGAGCGCATTCCGGTGCTCGGGCCGCAGCGGCGCAATGAGGCGCGCCGCTTCATCAATCTCATCGACACGCTTTACGACAACCGTGTCTGCCTGGTAGCCAGTGCCGAAGCCGAGCCCGACGAGCTTTATGTCCGCGGCGATGGCGCCGAGCTATTTGAGCGCACGGCATCGCGGCTGATGGAGATGCGCTCGGAAGCCTATCTCACCGATCGCAACAGCCGCCGGGCACGCAAGCAGGCCGCCTTGGGTGCCTGAACGTGGGCGGCCGACTGCGCTTCGCCTTGAACGACACGCGGTTTCCGGCTAACCACCTCGTGACAGAATGCTGACCGACTTGGATGCCTGACTACTCCGGCAGGCGGGCGGTGCGGGTCAGCAGGCTCAGACGACATCGCAGGTTCAGGGAGACAGATAGCCATGGCGCGCACAAAGATCGCACTGATCGGCGCAGGCATGATCGGCGGCACACTGGCCCACCTCATCGGCCTCAAGGAGCTGGGGGATGTCGTTCTGTTCGACGTCGTAGAGGGCATTCCGCAGGGCAAAGCGCTGGATATCGCCCAGTCTGGCGGTGTCGAAGACTTCGATTGTGTGCTCAAGGGTACCAACAGCTATGCGGATATCGAGGGCGCGCAAGTCTGCATCGTCACCGCGGGCGTCCCGCGCAAGCCCGGCATGAGCCGCGATGACCTGCTCGGCATCAATCTCAAGGTCATGCAGCAGGTCGGCGAGGGCATCAAGGAGTACGCCCCCGATGCGTTCGTGATCGTCATCACGAACCCGCTCGATGCGATGGTCTGGGCTCTGCAGAAGGCATCGGGACTGCCGCACAATCGGGTGGTGGGCATGGCCGGCGTGCTGGACAGCACCCGCTTCCGCCATTTCCTCGCCGATGAGCTGAAGGTCTCGGTCGAGGATGTCACGGCATTCGTGCTCGGCGGCCATGGCGACGATATGGTGCCGCTCGTGCGCTACTCGACCGTCGCCGGAATTCCCCTTCCCGATCTGGTGAAGATGCGCTGGATGACACAGGAGAAGCTCGACCAAATCGTAGAGCGCACGCGCAAGGGCGGAGGCGAGATCGTGGCGCTGCTGAAATCCGGCTCCGCCTACTATGCCCCCGCGTCCTCCGCCATCCAGATGGCCGAGAGCTTCCTCAAGGACAAGAAGCGGGTCCTGCCCTGTGCCGCTTTCCTCAACGGCGAGTACGGCGTGCGCGGCCTTTATGTCGGCGTGCCTGTCGTCCTCGGCACTGGCGGGGTGGAGCGCATCGTCGAGATCGAGCTCAATGATGAGGAGAAGGCGATGTTCACCAAGTCCGTGGACTCGGTGAAAGGGCTGGTCGAAGCCTGCACCAGGATCGCGCCTCAGCTTGGAGCCTGAGCTCTTTCGGGGGGATCAACCTGACTGAACAGGAGACCTCGTATGAAACGAACCGCATCGGCAGAATGGAAGGGTGGGCTGAAGGACGGCAAGGGTACGATCTCGACGGAAAGTACGCTGCTGTCCAACGCCGAGTATTCCTTCGGAACGCGCTTCGAGCAGGGCGCCGGCACAAATCCCGAGGAGCTGATCGCCGCTGCCCATGCAGGCTGCTTTTCAATGGCGCTCTCATTGCAACTGGGGAACGCCGGACTGAAGCCAGACAGCATCAGAACCAAAGCCGCGGTCACACTGGAGAAGGTCGACAGCGGTTTTGCGATCACGGCGATTCACCTCGATGTAGTCGCGAGAGTGCCCGGCGCCGATCAGGCCGCCTTCGACAAGGCCGCGAATGAGGCCAATGAAGGCTGCCCGGTGTCCAAGGTGCTCAACGCAAAGATTACCATGGACGCCAAGCTGGAGGCGTAACGCTGACCTAGTGGTCCGAATCCTACATTTGCATCCCGCCGCAGCAAGCTCGAGAGCAAATGTCGGCATCAATAGGACAACTAGCAACTATTTGATTCTAGTGGAGCACTAGAATTTGACATTTGATACAAAGCGCGCCCCAAACTGGGATCAAATGTCAAATTCGCGCCACTAGGCCTGAACCGCAGCAGCTCAGACATACGGAGTAGACGGACAAGATGACCAAGAAAGCGATTGAAGCTGCACCACTCCGCGCGGTCGGGCCTTACTCCCTCGCCATCGACACCGGACAGGTCGTTTACCTCTCGGGCCAGGTCCATCTCGACGGAGAGACGGGCAAGCTGGTCGAAGGTGATATCGGCACCCAGACACGCCAGTGCCTGGAGAACCTCAAAAAGGTGCTCGCCTGGGCCGGCCTCGGATTCGAGCACGTCGTGAAAACGACCGCCTTCCTCGCCGACATGGACGATTTCGCTGCCATGAACCAGGTTTATTCCGAGTACATGATCGCTCCGTTTCCGGCCCGCTCGACCATTCAGGTTGCAGCTCTCCCCCTTGGCGCCCGCGTCGAGAT
>JAEVZQ010000263.1 GCA_023392135.1 Pseudomonadota bacterium
CTTCGACACGGCCCGGCTTCTCAACTTTCTGGCCGATGTGAAGTCAGGGCGGGAACGGGTCGAGGCGCCCGTCTACTCGCATTTCCATTACGATATCCTGGCAGGGCAGACTGCTGTGGTGGAGCATCCGGACATTCTGATTGTGGAGGGGCTGAACGTTCTACAGCCGGCGCGCCTGCCGCGCGACGGGCAGGCGATTCCGTTCGTGTCCGACTTCTTCGATTTCTCCATCTACATCGATGCGGATGCGAAGGTGATCGAGGATTGGTACGTCACCCGGTTCATGAAGTTGCGTACGACGGCCTTCCGGGATCCCGCTGCCTATTTCCACCGCTATGCGCATCTGTCTCAGGAGGCCGCGCAAGCACGCGCGGTCGAGATCTGGCGGACGATCAATCTTAAGAACCTGGAGGAGAACATCTTGCCTACGCGGCAGCGGGCCAGCCTCATCTTGCGCAAAGGCTCCAACCACTGCATCGAGAGCGTGTCGCTTCGAAAGCTCTAAACCTGGACGATTCCGCGCGGGGAGGTACGGCAAGGCAGGCATTCCTCCAACGCCCCTTGAAGTAAAACGCCGCCCGAGGAGGCGGCGTTTTCTTTTTGAGCTCGAGCTAGCTGCCGGGCTAGCGCCGCATGCGCCGAGCGCCTCTGTTATTGAGGCCGCCGCGGTAAATTGTGGCTCGGGACATGCCGGCCCGACGGGGCGCCTGATAGAAGCGGCGGTTCACCCTCTGCGTCCTATAGAGCCGGCGCGGACCGAGATAAGCGCTCGACCGATAGTGGCGGCGGGGGCCGTAGAAATGCCGCGGGGCGCGGTAGAAGCGGCGATAGTGCCGGCGCGGAGCATAGTATCTCCGGGGAGCGTAGTAGCGCCTGAAGCGATAGTGACGCCTCGGAGCATAGTAGCGCCTATAGAAGCGCCGAGGAGCGTAATAGCGCCGTGGGGCGTAGTAGCGCCTGTAATAGCGCGGGCGATACCAGCTGTAGCCGGATGTGTAATAATATGGTCTGAAGAAGTTGAATCCGCCCCAGAAGCTGCGACGGTAGGGGCGATACCAGCTGTAGCCGGCAGAGTAATAGGACGGCCTGTAGTACCTGTATCCCCAGTATCTAGGACGATACCAATAGGAAGGACCCCAGAAGGCAACGCGCGGCCGCCAATAGCGAGCCCGGTAAAAACGCGGACCCCAATACCGCGCTCTGTAAAAGCGCCGTGGGCCCCAGTATGCGGCGCGGTAGAATCTTCGCGGTCCGTAGAAGCGAGCCCCACGATAGAAGCGGGGACCTCCGAAGCCGCGCACTCCGACTCCGCGTACACCTCGGAAGCCCCAACCGCGCCTGAACTGGACCTTGTCGATGTGCGACGATTTTGCCTCGGGGGCAAAGGCTGCGGACGGAGGTGCCGGGGTGGCTTGAGCCGCTCCTACCAGCGTGCCCATAGCCACCGAGCACCCGGCAAGCAGCAACAATCGGCGACTCTTCATCGCGATACTCCTCTACTGCGACCAAAGGGGTCGGTTTGCTGAGCATCTGAACGTCGTCGACTGAGATGGGTTCCTGAAAGGAAGCTGGTTTCAGGCAACCTCTCACTTAATATTTTTCACCGGCACACAAGGGCTTGCGTCGGAGCATTGAGGGATTGATCGGCTCCGCGCGCCGGCCGCAAGACCTGCGACAATCTGACGTAAGGCTTTCAGGTGAGCCCGTTCAATCGGGCCAGATCTGCGAGCTTGACCTGTGGCCGGGCGCCGAAATGGCTGATCACTTCGGCAGCAGCCATGCTCCCCAGCCGTCCGGCCGCCTCCAGTTCGCGACCGCGCGCGAGGCCGAACAGGAAGCCGGCTGCGTAGAGGTCGCCAGCGCCAGTCGCGTCGACCAACTCATCGATGGGCATGACCGGGACGGTGATCGGGTCCTGACCTCGAGCGCAGATCACGGATCCCTTTTCGCTGCGCGTCAGGGCTGCAAGGTGGGTATCGGCCTGCGCGAGCCTCGCCGCTTCCTCGAAAGTCGGCACCTGATAAAGCGAGGTGATCTCGTCCTCGTTGGCGATCAGAATGTCGATGCTGTTCTTGACGAGATCCAGGAACTCCTCGCGGTGCCGATCGACACAAAAGCCATCGGACAGGCTGAGCGCCACTTTTCGCCCTGCTTCAGCGGCGATCCGGGCAGCCTGCCGGAACGCCGCCTTTGCCTCCGGGCGATCGAACAGATAACCCTCGAGATAGACAATGCCTGCCGACCGGATCACCTCCGGATCGACCTCGCCCCCATTGAGGTCAGGACTGATGCCGAGATAGGTGTTCATCGTCCGCTCGCCGTCCGGAGTCACCAGGATGAGGCAGCGTGCCGTGGGGATGCCGGATAAGGATGCCGCTGTGTCGTAGTGGACACCCGCAGCGCGGATATCATGGGCGAAAATCTGGCCGAACTCGTCGCCGGCCACCTTGCCGATGAAGGCAGCCCGGCCGCCGAGGGAAGCAATGCCGACCATGGTGTTTGCTACCGAGCCACCGGAAACTTCGACAGCGGGTCCCATGTCCTGATAGAGACTATCGATCGTCTCAGCAGTCACGAGCCGCATGTGGCCCTTTGGCGCTCCATGCTGGACGAGGAAATCATCATTGCACCGGCCGATGATGTCGACGATGGCATTGCCGATGCCGACGACATCGAAGCGTGTATTGGTCATCTGATCCCCCCGCGGATACCTCGGCGCACTATACGGGTCGGTTGCTCGACCGCAACATCAGGCGCGACGGCTGCGGGCAGCCGGGCGGTTCGCTGCCATGCGGGCGAGGTCGAGGATGAGGCGCTCGGTGATCGGCGACTCGAGTGCATCACTCAATCTGGCGGCTTTGAGGTTTTCGGCGATCTGTGAAAGGGCTGCGATCAGCTTGTCCGACGTCCAGATCCGGCACTGTGCCTCGAGCGCTTCTTGTACTTTCTGCGGCGGAGAGGGGCGGATCTGGCGGAGGGCCTGCTCTATTGATCCTCCCTGTTCGACGGCCGTTCTGAGCCTGTGCAATCTCTGGAAATGCCATTGCAGGGCAGCGATCACGGACTGCGGGCCACTTCCCGAGGTGATGACGCGATCGTACTCGGCGAGGGCGCGATCCGCCGCGCCGGAAGCCACTGCGAACACGACCTTGTCGATGGCCAGCTCCGACGCATCACCGACGACAGCTTCGACATTATCTACGTCGATCTGGCTCTTTCCACGCGTGTAGAGGATGAGCTTCTCCAGCTCGCCTCGGGTCATGGCGCGATCGGCCCCTAGCCGGCTGACGAGCGCCTGGCGGGCATCCGGCGTGATGGCGACGCCGGCCGCCTGCAGGGTGTCGCGGATGATTGCCTCGATATCGCGGGCTTCGTCAGGGTAGCAGATCACCGCCGCAGCGTGGGGCGCCTTTTCGAATAGGAGCCGCAGGGCGTCATTCGACCGGAGATTGCCGGCCTCGACGACGAGCGAGCCGGCAAGTGCGCCATCCTCGAGCAGGGGCTTCAGCGCGGTGATGTTCACCCGGCGGCTTGCACGCGTATGCACAACCTTTGGGCCACCGAACATGGGAATCGTCTGCGTCTCGACGAGGAGTCGTTCGGGGTCCTGTTCGAGGTCCGCTTCCTCGATGCGCAGGATTTCGCCGGGAGGATCGCTTAGGGTAGCCAGTCGTCTGGCGGCGGCACGCGCCCGCTCGGCAACGGCGCCCGCATCCGGGCCGTGGACCAGGATCGCGCGATAGCGGGAATCGAACGTCTTGAGAAATCGATCGGCCTGAAATGTCTTGATGGCCGTCATGCCGTACCTGCGAAAGCGGCTCTAGCGTTCAACGCCGCCCATAACAGTCTGATGCTGGCAATCTACGCCGTGCCGGACAGATATGCGGCGAGCCGCGTCTTGACGTCCTGGGCGATCGTCCGTGCCGCGCGGTTCTCGGC
>JAEVZQ010000279.1 GCA_023392135.1 Pseudomonadota bacterium
CGTGTGGGAAATGCTCAACGATCCGGAGGTGCTCAGGAGCTGCATCCCGGGCTGCGAGTCATTCGAGCTGGATGGTGAGAACGCCTTCCGGGCCGTGGCCCGGGTCAAGATCGGACCCGTCAACGCGCGGTTCAAAGGGAAGGTCAGCCTCACAGATATCGACGCGCCGAACAGCTACAAGATCAGTGGGGAGGGTGAAGGCGGGGTGGCCGGCTTCGCCAAGGGCGGAGCCATGGTACGTCTCGAGGATGCTGAGGAAAGCACGCGTCTCGTTTACGAGGTCGAGGCCAACGTTGGCGGCAAGATCGCCCAGCTCGGCTCACGACTGATCAATAGCGTCGCCAAGAAAAACGCAGACGCGTTCTTCGCCAAGTTCGCTGACGCGGTCGGGGGCGGGACGATCGCAGCGCCGGATATCGAAGCGTCCGATATGGCGCCGGAACGAATGCCGTAGTCACCCTTGCGTGCCCGATTTGTCCCAAGTCTGAAGCACGAGCCGCGGCCCGGGAAATTCAGCCCGGCCCAGCCTAGCAGCCGCGGCAGGAGCGGCACGTGAGCGATCAACAGCACTGGGCTCGCCGGAAGGAATGGCCGGTCTTCGGTATCGGCCACAATGGCGGCCCGCCGCTCGATGACGACGATCCGCCGGGCAAGCTCCTTTTCGTGCGCCACTGCTGGAAGGCCGCGCACGCGGAGGTTTGGAAGACGCCGCCGCGCGAAATTCTGCTGTTCCGGATGCGACGTGCCGAAGCTGCCGGGCTCAGCTATTACGAATACATGCTGCGGCTCCTCGATACGGGCCGGCATCCTCAAGCTGGTGATCCGCCACCGCGCCCGAACAAGGAGAAGGCGAAATGAAAATGCGGCCGCCCGCAGAGCCGGGCATGCGCCTTGCCGACGTCGATACGCCGGCGCTCATCATCGATCTCGATGCATTCGAGCGCAATCTCACCCACATGGCGGATCTGACGAAGCAATACGGGATTCGTGTTCGTCCGCACGCAAAGACGCACAAATCGCCGTTCATTGCCCACAAGCAGATCGCACAAGGCGCTGTCGGCGTGTGTTGTCAGAAGGTATCCGAAGCTGAAGTGATGGTTCGCGGCGGCATCAAGGATGTGCTGATTACGAACGAGATCGCAGGCCGTCGCAAACTCGAACGCCTGGCATGGCTGGCGCATGAGGCACAAATTGCGGCGTGCACGGACAGCCTGGAAAACGTGCGCGACCTCGATGCCGCTGCCTCTCACGCCGGCGTCACACTCGACGTGCTGGTGGAAATCGACTGCGGAGGCCGCCGCTGCGGCGTCGCCCCGGGCCGACCTGCTGCCGAAATCGCCGGCGCAATCGCCGGTTCAGAACATCTCAGCTTCGCCGGCCTGCAGGCCTATTACGGGGCGGCCCAACATTTTCGCACGGAAACCGAGCGCACAGGCGCAATCGCCAGCGCCGGTGAGCGCGTGCAGGATACGCTCGCCGAATTGCAGAAACGCGACCTGACCTGCCGCATCATCGGCGGCGCCGGAACGGGCACTTTCGAGCATGAAGCGACGAGCGGTATCTGGAACGAATTGCAACCGGGCTCTTATATTTTCATGGATGCCGACTACGCCCGCAACCAGAAGTCCGACGGGAGCCGTTTCGATAAGTTCGAGCATGCTCTATTCGTGCTGGCGACGGTGATGAGTGCGCCTGCGCCGGAACGTGCGGTGCTCGATGCGGGGCACAAGGCCCTGAGCAACGACTCCGGTTTCCCCGAGGTCCCCGGATTGCCCGGAGCAAAGTATCATCGGCCTTCCGACGAGCATGGGGTGCTCGATCTCTCCGAAAGTGAGCGCCGCTTGCAGGTCGGTGACATGGTGCTGCTGATCCCCGGCCACTGCGATCCCACGGTCAATCTTCACGACTGGTACGTCTGCATCCGCGGCTTGCAAACGCCAGAGCCACATGTCGAGGCGGTCTGGCCCGTGGCAGCCCGGGGCGCGATCTTCTAGTGTGATGATCGAGTTGAAGGCGAGCCTCTTGTAGCGCGGCCGCCACGCCTTACATCACGGCCGTGACCAATCGCCAGGAGACCGCGATGACCCCAGACGAGAAGCAGCTCTTTTCCGGTCTGTTCGCCCGCATGCGCTCCTTCGGCAATCCGCAGAAGGATCCGGAAGCCGAGGCCCTGATCAACAACTCGGTGCAGCAGATCCCCGATGCGGCTTACATGCTCGTGCAGTCGGTGCTCGTTCAGGAGCATGCCCTGAGCCAAGCCGATCAGCGCATTCGTGAGCTGGAGGCGAGGGTCAACGACCTGGAGGCGCAGGCGGCTGAGGCTCCGGCGCAATCGGGTGGTTTTCTGGGCGGCCTGTTCGGTGGCAGTGCCCGTCCCGCGGGCCCGGCTCAGCGCGCGGCAGGCGGCAGTGTGCCGGCCGCCGGGAACCGCGTCGGCGCCGCCCCGGGAGGCAGAAGCGGCCCGATAGGCGCTCCGGCCCGCGGTCCCTTGGGCCAGCAGCCGCAGGCGCAACAGCCGGCTGGCGGTGGATTCCTGCAGTCCGCGATGGCGACGGCGGCCGGTGTCGCGGGCGGAATGCTTCTCGCCAACACCATCTCGGGCGTGCTGGGTGGCGGCTCCTCGGCGCAGGCATCCACCGGCTCGACCGGAAACGATGCCTCCAACCAGCCGGAGCAGAGCCAGCCCCAGGAAGCGGCCTCAGAAAACAACGCGAACGACGCCGACGCTGGATTGCAGGATGCCGACTACGAGCCGGATGCCGGCGACTGGGGCGGCGGTGATTGGGGCGACTTCGAAATCTAAAAGCCAAGAACTCTCAGGTTGAGATGATCATATGCGGGCTCCATCGGGGTGCCCGCATTTTTATTGGACGCATATCACCTCCAGTTGACCGGGCTTGTCGGGCAAGACAACTTGCAGGTTCAAGCTCACGCCGGAAGCCGTCGAACTCTCCGGTGGTTCAGCAGAAGCAGCTTGAAGTGGTGCCATGTTGCTCGACCCCAAGCTCATGCTGATCGACGAGCCCTCGATCGGCGTTTCGCCAAATCTCGTCCGGGAAGTGTTCCAGACGCTGATCCGGCTCCGCGATCAGGGCGCGACCATTCTGATGATGGAGCGGAATGCCAAGGTGACGCTGGCAGGCACCCGCCTGGAGCTCACATCATGCAGCCCATTCCGGTAAGGAGGTCGTCAGCCTTTTCCTTCTGCGCATCGTTGAGTGCGGCGTAGAGCGCCTCGAGTGGCGCTTTGATGTCCTTCAGCGTGGTGAGCCGACCCTCCATGGCGGTGATATGGGCGTCGAGCCGCTCGACCGGAGACGTGGCCTGCCACGCTGTCAGCATCGTCTGGTGCATGCCCTGCATGCTTTCCAGATTTTTCTTGAGGGCACTCGCGTAGGCGCTCCAGGCGGAGCTCTGGACATCGGTGATTGCAAGCTCGGCCTTCAGGAAAGCGACCCTTCCTTCTGCGAACGCCGGCGTGTCACCGTCGCCCCACATCTGGCAGTTGCCCATCCCCATGCCGCGGCCCATCGGCATGCCCCAGCCGAATCCACCCATCATTCCCTGTTCCGCCCATCATGCCCCAGCCAGGCCCCCGCTGTTGGGCTGTCACCTCCGTCGCCGCTCCCGTAACGAGGCTCAGCGCCAGAATCGACGGTAAGAGGACTGAGGTTTTCATTGCGGAATCTCCCAAGGTCAGGTTTCCAAGATTGTGAGTATCGCCAGTGCTGCTTGGCGGCCGTCCTGCAATCGAAGGCCGCCGGGCCATGTGCTGAGACTGAGACCTGGCCGCGAAGCGGCTCCCTCGAACTCTTCCCTGGTATGATTATCGAGAGAGGCAATTTGCGAGCATTGATCGGAATCAACCAATGGCCGACCGAAGAGTTGCGGAAAAGTCCGGTATGGCGGAATTCTATTTGGCAAGCGTCTCTGGTGCCAGGATCGCCACGAGATCGGCCGATACGAGGAGGAGACAGCTCACCAGACCCGCCCACGGTACCCAGGATGGCGTGAGATAGACGTTCCGTGGCGGCTCAGGCTCGCGCCGCTTGATTCGGATCAGCGCCAGGTTGACCAGTGCAAACAAGATCAGCGTGAAGCGGGAAGTCAGGTCAGCCAGGTCCTCGAGCGGCAGCAGCAGCGCCAGTGCCAGGACAACGATCATTGTCGATGCCGTGGCCAGAAGTGGCGTGCGTGTGAGCGCGCTCACCTCCTGAAAAGCTGCGGGAATGCTGCCCAAACGCGCCAGACCATAGAGAACGCGTGAGGCCAGAATGATCTGGACGATGATGCCGTTGAGCGTTGCGACGATCGCGATCAGGCTCATGGTTTGGGGTGGCATGCCGGTCAATCGTTCGAAGACCAGTGCCAGCGGCGCTTGCGAGGCCGCAAGCTCGGCGGGCGGCACTGCAACGAGAGCGACCCATACCACGGCAACGTAGAGC
>JAEVZQ010000281.1 GCA_023392135.1 Pseudomonadota bacterium
GTCATCATCAGGTAAGGACCGCCCCATGCTGCGCTATCTCGTCGCCTACGTTTCGTGCGAGGGGCAGACCGAGAAGGTCTCCCATTTCGTCGCCCGCCGCCTCGAGGACGATGGCGCGCTGGTGCGGCTCGTCGACATCAAAGCGCACGAGACGGAAACCGGCGTGGATGACTGCGATGCGATGATGATCGCCGGGTCGGTGCACCGCGGCCAGTTCGACGGCGAGCTGTCCTCCTTCATCATGCGTCATGGGGAGTCTTTGCGTCGTTGCCCCTCGGCTTTTCTGCCGGTCAGCCTGTCGGCTGCCTCGCATGAGCAAAGCGAGCGATCGGCAATCGACGAGATCGCGCAACGGTTCGTGGCCGAGCACGGGTGGGTCCCTGATGTCGTCTGGCACGTCGCAGGTGCGGTCCATGACAGGAGGCTCAACCCGATCGAGCGGCTGATCCTTCACACGATCGTCGACTCGAAAGGCGTCGAGCGCCACCCTTCCGGTGATACGGAGCTGACCGACTGGGGCGGTCTGCAGCGGTTCGTCCGCCAGTTCGAGGCGCTCGCGCTTTCGAGGGCGCAAGCGCGCCCAAGCGAGGCTTGAACTTCGCGCAGGCGTATGCGAGCCCTGGCACCTAAGCTCATATCGCGAGTACGCCCCCTTGAACCTTCCCATCCCGCTCACCGTGCTGACCGGCTATCTCGGCTCCGGCAAGACGACACTGCTCAAGGCGATGCTGAAACGGCCGGAGCTTGGCGGTACGGCCGTGATCGTCAACGAGTTCGGCGAGGTCGGCCTCGACGATGCGCTGATCGAGGCGGCGAAAGAAGACACCGTTCTGCTGCCGTCAGGCTGTGTGTGTTGCGCCGTGCGCGGCGATCTCGTAAATGCCCTCGTGAAGCTGCACGACGACATGATGCGCGGCACCATCCCCGACCTGAGGCGCGTCGTGCTGGAGACGACAGGGCTCGCCGATCCGGCACCGATTGCACAGACGCTGGTCAACGACCGGGACCTGTTCCGCATCTATCGGCTCGACGGCATCATTACGACGGTGGACGCGCAGCACGGCCTCGATCAGCTCGACGAAACGTTCGAAAGCGCCCGCCAGATCGCGATGGCTGATCGCGTCGTGCTGACCAAGATCGATCTGGTCGAGGCGGATGTGGCCGCAAGCGTGACGGCACAGGTGCGGCTGCTCAATCCTGCCGCGCCCATCCTGCAGGCGGTGAAAGGCGCCATCGAGCCGTCCCAAATCTTCGGTCTCAACGCCTACGAAATTCGCGACGGCGCCGATGTCGGCCGCTGGCTTGCGGCAGATCGTTATGCAACTCACGAGGGTTGCGATCATTCGCATGATCTCCATGATCACGGCCACCTGCACGGCATCCGATCGTTCTGCCTGACTTTCGACGAGCCGCTGGAGGCCAGCAAGCTCGAAGCCCTGATCGAGCTTCTGCGCGCGACGCAGGGGAGCAAGCTATTGCGGGTCAAGGGCGTCCTGAATGTGCGCCAGGCTGACCAGCCGTTCGTGATCCACGGCGTGCAGCACGTGTTCTATCCCGTCGAGATGCTGGAACGCTGGCCCACCGACGACCACCGCTCACGGATCGTTTTCATCACGCGCGATCTGGAGGAAGCCGCTGTCCGCGAGCACTTCGCGCCGCTGAACCCGGCTGCTTAGATTGGTGCTCGCTTTGGTGGAAGCGAAGGGCTACCCGCCTAATCAGGGCACGATGCAATTTAGATTTAGAAGTATGCGATCAGCCGTCCCGCGGCGGCAACGCAGAACCAGAGTGCGAGCGATATCACTCCCCCAATTCGGAAGCGCGGCGGCAGAGGTGTCATTGCCGGCGTCTTCATCAGCGCGGCGGGTAACATGCGCTGCACGACAAGGGCGTTGAGAACAGCGAGCGCAATCAGGCCCATTTTGATCTGAAACACTGGGTTCATGATGACATGGCTGGCCTCGGCCGTGAACAGCACGAGCCCTGTCAACACCATGAGGGAGAGGGCCAGCACTGCAATGCGGCGCGCCGGAACGATCACGGCGGCAGGTACCGTCTCCCGGAATGCCCCGAGCAGGCGCAGGTCCATCACGGCGACCGACGCCGCCAACATCGTCAGTGCCAGGATGTGGGTGACGTTGGCCGCGGGATAGATCCACACCGATTGCCGGATCGCCATTCCCAGGCCTGATTGCTCCAGCGCAACGAGAATGGCCGGCGCTTCCGGCGACATCTAGCGCATCTCGATCGTTTTGCCGCCGATCGTGATCCGTTCAACCCGTAACTCGTCAGAGTCGCGAGTCGAGACGTAACCGACGGCTGTAATCGTGTTTCCGGGCGCGACCAACTCCTGCTCCGCGCCACGGCTGCGCATGCGGGATATGGGAGCGAGGATCAGAGTCCACGTCTTCTCCTTGCCCTGAACCGTCAGCGTCACGTGCGGATTTCCGTATTGGGCGGTAAGGATTTTGCCTTCGACGGTGACCAGCTTGCTCGCGTCATAGCTGCCCCATCCGTGGTGCGCCGTGGCCGGAACGAGGAGGGCGAGGAGGAGCGCGGCGGCAAGGCCAATTCGACTGAACATGGGCGTTTCTCCATTCGGCTGCAGCCATCAAAGGCCATCGCAAGCCAGGGTCAAGTCAAGTGGGCGCGAGAATGGGAAGGCGCTATTCGTCTTTGCGCTCAGGATAGAGCGAGAGCAGTCCTTCGCGCGAAGCCGGGGCGACGCCACGCTCCGTGATGAAACCGGTGACGAGCCGCGCGGGCGTCACATCGAACGCCGGATTTCCTGCAGGCGAGCCCGGCGCGGCGATCTCGACGGTTACGACCGACCCGTCGGGCAGGCGGCCCGGCATCTTGAGGACCTCGTCTCCGGAGCGCTCCTCGATGGGAATGGAAAGGCCATCGTCGAGTGTCCAGTCGATCGTCGAATGCGGCAGTGCCACGTAAAAGGGCACATCATTGTCCTTGGCTGCGAGCGCCTTCAGATACGTGCCGATCTTGTTGGCGACATCGCCGTTCGCAGTCACACGATCCGTACCGACGATGCAAATGTCGACCTTGCCGGACTGCATCAGGTGTCCGCCCGCGTTGTCGACGACAATCGTGTGCGGCACGCCGTGGCTGCCGAGCTCATAGGCCGTCAGCGACGCGCCCTGATTGCGCGGCCGTGTTTCATCTACCCACACGTGGACGGGAATGCCGGCATCGTGCGCCTGATAGATCGGTGAGGTGGCCGTGCCCCAGTCCACGCACGCAAGCCAGCCGGCATTGCAGTGCGTGAGCACGTTCACGCTCTCGCCAAGCGCCTTTTTTGCAGCGATTTCCTCTATGAGATCGAGCCCGTTGACGCCGATCAGGCGGCAGGTCTCGACGTCTTCGTCGGCAAGGCCAGCAGCGCATTTGTAAGCGGCCTCGGCCCGTTTTTCACGCGGCAGGTTACGGACGACGGCGCGTACCTGCTCCAGCGCCCAGCGCAAGTTGATCGCCGTCGGCCGTTGCCGGGCGAGGTGTTCGATCGCGCGATCCATCGCCTCATCGGAGGCGTCCTTGCGCAGCGCGAGTGAGAGGCCATAGGCGGCAGTGACACCGATCAGCGGCGCGCCGCGCACCTGCATCGTCAGGATGGCACGCGCGGCATCCTCGCAGGATTGGAGCGTAACCGTCTCAAACCGATGCGGCAGCTTCGTCTGGTCGATGATTTCGACCGACCATCCATCCGGGTTCAGCCATATGGTTCGGTAGTGCCGTCCACCGATTTTCATCCGTGCTTCACCTCGCTTTACGCCGGGGTTAGCTGAAGCTGCCCGGCGTCGATCCCATCGGAATGTGGAGGGTGTCGTCCAAACCGCAAGACGCGCACGACAGCGCATACCATTCGGCGTATGGCCGGGCCGAACGATCCTCGACCGACAGACCGGGATTGCCGCAGACCGGGCAGGGTACGTCAGAATCCGGGTTCAACCGGCCGGCGGTCACCGCGGCCAGCGCCTCGCGAGCTCTGCCGGGCGGCAGGCTGTTTCCGTTCATCTCGCTCATTCAGTGTCCTTCAAAGGCAACCAGCGCGTGACACTTCACGCCACTGGCTTCCAGTTTGCTGAGACCGCCGAGCTCCGGCAGGTCGACTACGAAAGCGGCGCCGACCACCTCGCCGCCTGAGCGGCGGACGAGCTTCACGGCTGCATCGGCAGTGCCGCCGGTGGCAATCAGGTCGTCGATGATGAGGATCCGCTCACTCTGGCGGATCGCATCCTCGTGGATTTCGATGGCATCTACGCCGTACTCGAGCGTGTACTCCTGCCCGATGGTCTTCCACGGCAGCTTCCCCTTCTTGCGGATCGGGATGAATCCGCAGCCGAGTCGGTCCGCCACGGCGCCGCCGAGAATGAAGCCGCGGGCCTCGATCCCGGCCACCGCGTCGACCTTCTGCGCTTCGAACGGCTTGGCAAGCGCGATGATCGCCCTCTCGAAACCGTCTGCATCGCGCAGCAGCGTTGTGACGTCACGGAACATGATTCCGGGCTTCGGATAATCCGGAATGGTCCGGATCAATTGCTTCAGCTCGTCCACCGCGTTACCTCCTCGACGCCCTATTAGCGGCGTAAATCGTCATTATCGGTTCTCTGACGGTAGGGAGTAGCGCGAGGGCGCACGGGTGCCACGTCGCCGGGGATGGTGGCCGAATGTCCGCTCGCAAGACGGCGGTACGAGGTAATGCATAATGGCCATTTCTGACCCTCCTTTTTCGATCCCCGTAGCGGATGGCGGCCCGGATGACCTGCCCCGCACGTTGCGCCGGGAGCGCGAAGCCCGCGAGCGGCAGGCCCGCGAAATGCGCGAGCGCGCTGCCGCAGGTCCGGCGGGCTACAATGCCTACGCTCCGAGCATGTCGGAAAGGACGAGCGTAGCTGCGGGCGTCGTTACCCGGCTCGATCTTCCATTCCTTCACCTCATGGCCTTCTTTCTGAAGGCGGCATTCGCGGCGGTACCGGCACTTATCGTGCTCGGTTGCCTGCTCTGGGGCGCAGGGCACGCGTTGCTGAACTGGTTCCCCGACCTCGTGAAGATGCAGATCCTTATTCTGTTTCCACCCGGCTAGGCAACCCGGCACGGCATTTTACCGACTCCGATCCAGGCGCCTTGTCGCGCGCTCTGCGAACGGCTGCCTTGCTTCGTGCCCGATATGATCCCAGCTGAATAGATGTTAAAGTGTCGAGCCGACTTCGAATCCAGCCGGGAGGTCCAGATGTCCGATTCCGTATATCCCCCATCGACGCCGCAGTTAGCGCAAAAGCGCCGGCAACTCGCCCCTGAGACGGAGGCGGCTTTCCGCGCCTTCAGTCAGCAGGTCTTCGCGGATGGCGCGCTTCCGGCCAAGATGAAGCAGATCATTGCGGTCGCCGTCGCCCACGTCACGCAGTGCCCATACTGCATCAAGGGCCACACCAAGGCAGCGCTGCGCCACGGTGCGACCGAGCAGGAAATCATGGAAGCCATCTGGGTCGCGTCCGAGATGCGCGCCGGTGGGGCCTACGCGCACTCGCTCGTTGCTCTCGCCGAGATGGACAAAGTGGCCGAGAGCAAGTCCGCGTAGGACAGGGCGGCGCTATACCTGTGGCTTGAGAATGCAGCCTGCCACCGCATCGAGCTTGGCTACGAGTTCCGGATCGCGCGCTTCGGGTGCGGTGATGACCGCCACCTCGAGCGCCCGGTCGGAGCCGATCGGGCACGGCTTGTGCTCGCGTGGAAACGAGGCGGTGACGCGCGCAAGCATACGCTGGGCAGTTTCCGTGTTGGACTTCATGACCTGAAGCACGGCCGCGACGTCCACGTTGTCGTGATCGTCATGCCAGCAGTCGTAATCCGTGACCATGGCGACGGTCGCATAACAGATCTCGGCCTCACGGGCGAGCTTTGCCTCGGGCATATTGGTCATGCCGATAACGTCGCACCCCCAGGAGCGGTAGAGGTTCGATTCCGCGCGGGTGGAGAACTGCGGGCCTTCCATGACGACGTAGGTGCCGCCGCGGCGATAATCGATCTTCTCCGCCTCCAACGCCACCTCGACCTGGTCGACCAGGCCAGGGCTCACCGGATCGGCCATGGAGACGTGCGCGACGAGGCCGTTGCCGAAGAAGCTCTTCTCGCGTGCGAAGGTTCGATCGATGAACTGGTCGACCAGCACGAACATGCCCGGCGGTAGATCCTCTCGCAGCGAGCCGCAGGCGGAAACGGAGATGAGATCGGTCACGCCCGTGCGTTTCAGAGCGTCGATATTGGCACGGTAGTTGATTCCCGTCGGGGAAAGCGGATGCCCGCGGCCGTGGCGCGGCAGGAAACGGATCGGCAGGCCTTCGACCTCCGCGAACAGGATCTCGTCCGACGGGTCGCCCCAGGGGGTCGAGAC
>JAEVZQ010000285.1 GCA_023392135.1 Pseudomonadota bacterium
GACCACACTCAAGCGCCGATCGGAGTTTCTCCGGGTCAGAGTCGGCCTCAGATGGGGCACCCCTTCCCTGGTGCTCGAGGCAAAGCCGCGGCCAGTAGACGATACGAAAGCCGGCGGCGCGAAAACCGGAAGCCCGCGTTTCGGCTTCACAGTGAGCAAGAAGGTCGGCAAGGCCGTCGTCCGCAACCGGATACGACGGCGGCTCAAGGCAGCGGTCGGGGAGCTTTCGAGTTCCGCGCGCGCCGGATTCGACTATGTCGTCATCGCTCGGCCAGCAGCAGCCGACCGGGTCTATGCGGATCTGAAAGCCGATCTGGCAGAAGCTCTGGCCCGCATACATCGCCCGAAACGGGTCAGATGAGCGGAAAATCGCCAAGCGCGACCTGCTGCCACTTTCCGCCGGCTCGAAAAACCGGCACACACGCCCTACACAAGCAGCCATCGTTCTAAAGAACACGGCCCCGATCGAGACGCCCATGCAACAACCCGATAGCCAGAAGAACCTGTTGATCGCGATTGTACTTTCCATCGCGGTCCTGCTCGGCTGGCAAATGCTCTACAGCACGCCAAAGGCGCCGCAGAACGAGGCAGGTCGCCCGGCACCGACCGAGACGACGGGGCAACCGGGAACAACTGGGCCGGGGGCTGCGACTCCGGCAGCGCCGGGCACACCGGCGCCCGCTACCCCCTCGGTCGCCATGACGCGCGCCGCGGCACTGGCGGAATCGCCGCGGGTGCAGATCGACACGCCAGCGGTGCGCGGCTCCGTCGCTCTCAAGGGCGGCCGCATCGATGATGTCGTGCTGAAGCGTTACCACGAGACCGTCGACCAGAGCAGCCCGAACATCGTGCTGCTTTCGCCGGCCGCGGGTCCCAACGGCTATTTCGCCGAATATGGCTGGGTCGCGCCGAGCGGCGCCAACGTGAACCTGCCCGGCCAGGATACCGTTTGGCAGGTCGAGAAGGGTGGTCCGCTCACCCCGAACAACCCGATCACGCTGGTCTGGGACAACCAGCAGGGGCTGATCTTCCGGCGCGCCATCTCGATCGACGATCAGTACATGTTCAAGGTGACCGATACGGTCGAGAACAACACCGGAGGCGACGTCACCCTCTTTCCCTATGCCCGGTTGCGCCGTGAAGGCACGCCGCACGTTCAGGGATTCTATATCCTTCATGAGGGCTTGATCGGCGTGCTCGGCGATGCCGGGCTGCACGAGATCACCTATTCGAGCTCGCTGAAGGCGGACGGGGGTGCGAGCGTTACCGACGCCAAAGGCGGTTGGCTCGGCATTACGGACAAGTACTGGGCAGCGACCCTCATCCCGAACCAGAGCGTGTCGTACAACGCCAGCATGACGGGCCAGGCCGGCTCGGCGGGGCGGCCGGATTCCTATCAGGCAGACTACATGCTGCCGGCTGTCACCGTGCCGGCCGGCGGAAAGTCCGCGAACGAGGGGATGTTATTCGCCGGTGCCCGTGAGGTCTCCACGGTCCAGAATTACGCCGGCGAATACGGCATCAAGCAGTTCGACCTGCTGATCGACTGGGGTTGGTTCTACTTCATCACCAAGCCGCTCTACTACCTCATGAACTGGCTTTACGGGCTGCTCGGCAACTTCGGTCTCGCCATCCTGGCGGTGACCGTGATCGTCAAGGCGGCCTTCTTCCCGCTCGCCAACAAGTCCTACGAGTCCATGGCGAAGATGAAGAAGCTGCAGCCCGAGATGGAGCGCATCCGGGACCGCTTCAAAGACGACAAGATGCGTCAGCAGCAGGAGCTGATGTCGCTCTACAAGAAGGAGAAGATCAATCCGCTGGCTGGCTGTCTGCCGATTGCCGTCCAGATCCCCGTGTTCTTCGCGCTCTACAAGGTGCTGTTCGTCAGCATCGACATGCGGCATGCGCCGTTCTTCGGCTGGATCAAGGATCTCTCGGCACCAGACCCGACCTCGATCTTCAACCTGTTCGGCCTCCTGCCGTTCGCGGTACCGGAGTTCCTGCACATCGGCGCCTGGCCCCTCATCATGGGCGTCACGATGTGGCTGCAGATGCAGCTCAATCCGCAGCAGCCCGATCCCATCCAGCAGAAGATCTTCAACCTGATGCCGGTGGTGTTCACGTTCCTGCTGGCCGCATTCCCGGCGGGCCTCGTGATCTACTGGGCGTGGAACAACATCCTGTCGCTGACCCAGCAATGGCTCATTATGAAGCGCCAGGGGGTAGAGGTCCCGATTCTCGCCAACCTGAAGCGCAACTTCGCGCCGGTGATCAGGCTCGCAACCGGAACAAAGGCCGGCGAGAAGACAGTGCCGGCGAAGTCGGCTGCCAAGGCCAGGGAGAAAACCGGCGAGACGGCGAAGGCTGAGGCCAAAGCCGCGTCGGATGGCACCGCGTCGCAGTCCGACGGCGCCGCCGAGGCTCCGAAGGCCGGGCCGAAGCAGGGGAAGGCGAAGCGATAATCATCTCCTCGCCTCACCAAAGCTCTGGTCGAGCCGGACATGGGACCTAACCCACCGCACGGATCAGGTGCCGAATTGGAAGCCAGCGAAGCGGTGAGCCAGGAATGGCTCGCCGCTGGCGCAGCGCTCTTCGGCCGCCCCTGGGGCTTCGTGCGTGGTGTGCCCTCGCTGGCGTTCCTGCCCGACGCCGACCGCCCCGAGATCGCCTTCGCCGGCCGCTCGAACGTCGGCAAGTCGAGCCTTATCAATGCGCTTGTCGGCCAGCACGGACTTGCACGCACCTCGAACACTCCTGGTCGCACACAGGAGCTGAACTTCTTCGCCACGGCCGATATCCCGATGTTTCTCGTCGACATGCCGGGCTACGGATTCGCCCAGGCGCCGAAGGAGAAGGTCAAGGCCTGGATCGGCCTCGTTCGTGACTACCTCCACGGCCGCCCGACGCTGAAGCGTGTTTTCGTGCTGATCGATTCACGGCACGGCCTCAAGCCGCCAGACCGCGAGACAATGCAACTCCTCGACGAAGCGGCCGTCTCGTATCAGGTGGTGCTGACGAAGGCGGACAAGCCGAGCCGTAGTGATCTGGATAAGGTCATCGATGCGACACGTGATGCCCTCGCCGCGCATCCGGCCGCCTATCCTGAAGTGATCGTCACGTCGGCTGCCAAGGGCGTGGGCATCGAAATCCTTCGTGCCACCATCGCCGAGCTTTGCCTGCCCGCCAGCGCCTGACAATCAAGGCCGCAGCTCAAAGTATTCCGATGAGGCTCAGCACTATGCTGCCAAAACTCCAGAGCCCTTCACCGAACTTGGCGAGAATGCCGCCGAGGACCGCCGCCGCGATCCAGCCGCCCCACTGGGCAGCCGTGCGGCCGTAGTTCGTCCGGATTTTCACCTCGATGACCTGGTCAGGCAGCGCCGTCTCGGCAGCAAGGCCGTCCGCCCCCACCGTACGCGCCGAGACGATGAGCTGCAGCCGCGCCCGGCCGCGCCGCTGCGGTGTGGCCATCCAGCGCCAGCTCGCATAGTCATCGGAAAGCAAACCGAGCGTATTCTCGATCCACTGTGTTTCCGGAGACGCCGTCTCGATCCAGAAGCCGCCCTCAGGCGCCCGTAGCCGCACCGACATGGCCTTGGTGACGACGATGTCGTGCCGGTAGGCTGCGCCGGAGCCCTGCAGTTTTTCAGCGAGACCTGCGAGCTCGGCCTTCGCGATGCTGACCTCAACCAGCTCCGGCACGCCAACGGTCATAGTGCGCGGGATGTTCTCGACGAGTTGCCCTGCGAAGACCGCTGTGGCCGGCGCCTCGTCTGCAATCGGACCCCTCCGGCGCGGTTCAGGTGCAGGCCGCCCAGCAGCGGGCGGCGGCGCACCGGGAGCGCCTTGCTGCGGGTAGTGCATCTGAGGCGGCTCGGGCCACGGGGCATGCGCCGGCCGCGGCGGTGCCGCTGCTGGATAGCCCTGGGGCGATGGTGGCGGTGGTGGCGGATGAGGACGCTCATGCCGCGGCTGCGCAGGTTGCGGGCGCGACATGGGCGACCCGCTTTCCACGTCCGGGCGATGAGGTCGATAATAGCCATCCGACGGCGCCGGTCGCGGCCAATCGAGCGTGGGCCCGTATTCCGGCGCAGGTGCTCCACGAGGCGGAGCCGCCGTGCGGGGTGGAGGCTCCGCACGCCGCACCGGCGCCTCATGCGCGCTTGGCTCGTCAATCTCTGCATCCGGCCCAAACTCGTCCGGACGATACGGTTCCGGATAGCTGGCCGGGGGCGGCGGAACATGCGGCCGGATGGATGCTTGTGGTCGGCCCGGGCGAGGCTGCGGCTGGGCCCGAGGCTGCACAGAGTGCCGATCGAAGTCAGGCGGTAATCCCGCACTCTGCTGCTCTTGCGGAGTGGTCGCCTCCTCGTCGCCAGGCTCGTACTGCTGCTCCGAATGAGCTGCAGCGTGCGGCGGAAAGTGATCGGGCTGGGGCCGAGGCGCAGCCTGCGTCGCCATCTCTAGGCCGGGTGTGCTGCCATTCAGCCCCGAGCCGACCCGACGCCGCGCGGCGGCGAGGATTTCCTCCGTTGTCTGCCCCCCGCTCGCCCCGTTCACAGCAGGTC
>JAEVZQ010000348.1 GCA_023392135.1 Pseudomonadota bacterium
CGGGATCTTCATCGGGCAGACCTCCTCGCATCGCCCGCAGAATGTCGAGGCGTTGGGCAGGTCAGCGGCATCGCGCACACCGATAAGCGAGGGTGTCAGCACGGAGCCGATGGGGCCCGGATAGACCCAGCCGTAGGCGTGCCCGCCGATGGCGCCGTAAACCGGGCAATGATTCATGCAGGCGCCGCAACGGATGCAGCGCAGCACCTCGCGAAAAGCGGTGCCCAGCATCTCCGAGCGGCCGTTGTCGAGGATCACGACGTGGTAAGCCTCTGGGCCATCCGGATCTTCCGGCCGCCGGGGGCCGGTGGAGAAGGTGGTGTAGGTCGAGATCTCCTGCCCCGTTGCCGAACGTGCCAACAGGCGCAGGATGCTGCTCACGTCCTCCCGCGTCGGCACGATCTTCTCGATTGATGCGAGCGCAATGTGGACGCGGGTGAGCGATTGCGTCAGGTCGCCGTTGCCCTCGTTCGTGACGATCACCGAGGATCCTGTTTCGGCGATGAGGAAGTTGGCGCCGGTGATGCCGACGTCGGCGGCCACGAACTTCTCCCGCAGCACCTGCCGCGCCTCGCCCACGAGCTGGGCAGGATCGGTGAGGATACGATCCTCCGGCAGCTTCGTATGCAGGCGGCGGAAATCAGCCTCGACCTGATCCTGCGTCAGGTGGATGGCCGGAGCGATGATGTGGCTCGGCGTTTCGCCCCGGATCTGCACGAGGTACTCGCCGAGATCGGTTTCGACCACCTCCATGCCGGTTGACTGGAGCTCGTCATTGAGACCGATCTCCTCGGAGATCATCGACTTGCCCTTGGTGACGACCTTGGCGTCCGCCGCCCGGCAGATGTCCAGAATGATCTCGCGGGCCTCGGCAGCCGTCGCCGCCCAGTGCACCTTCGCCCCGGCTGCAATCGCGTTCCGCTCGTACTCCTCCAGGTAGAGATCGAGGTGTGCGAGCGTGTGATCCTTGATGTCACGGCCTATCTCGCGCAGGTCCTCGAACTCGGGGAGCCGCGCGCGGGCCGCTGCGCGGTTGGCGACCAGCCCTGTCGGCAGGCCGGCCAGCGCGCGTTGAAGCTGCGCATCGTCGAGCGCGACGCGTGCATTCTGCTTGAAGGATTGCGTGGTAGGCTTCATCAGGCGATCCCTTTGCGCCGGCTGTAGCGCTCTATCTACTTCGTTCCGGCGATCGGCGGGTCCGACATCTCTCCGGCCAGCACTTCCGCGACGTGCCGTACCGCGATGTCACGGCCTTCGCGCTTGAGCTTCCCGGCCATGTTCATGAGGCAGCCGAGATCGCCCGCAAGGAGCAGGTCGGGCTTCGCCGCTGCGGCGTTGGCCGTCTTCTTCTCGACCATGGCGTTGGAAATGTCGGGATACTTGACGGCGAACGTGCCGCCGAAGCCGCAACAGACCTCGGCGTCGGCCATCTCGCCGAGCTGTAGTCCCTCCACGGTGGAAAGCAGGCGGCGCGGCTGGTCCTTGATGCCAAGCTCGCGAAGGCCCGAGCAGCTGTCGTGATAAGTTGCGCGACCCTGGTACGAGGCGTCGACGGCTTCGACGCCGCGCACGTCGACGAGGAAGGAGACGAGCTCGTAAACCCGCTCGGCGAATTCCTTGGCCCTGCCGGCCCATTCGGGGTCGTTTGCCAGCAGGCCCGGGTAATGAAGCTTGAGCATGCCGGCACAGGAGCCGGACGGCGCGACGACGTAGTCGAATCCGGAGAACGCCGCGATCGTCTGGCGCGCAAGCTCTGCGGCATCAGCTTTATCGCCGGAATTATAGGCAGGTTGCCCGCAGCACGTCTGCGCCAGAGGCACCTCGACAGAGCACCCCGCCTGCTCCAGCAGCTTTACCGCGGCGAAGCCGATCGAGGGCCGCATAAGGTCGACCAGGCAGGTGACAAAGAGGCCGACACGAGGCGCGCCGGGCAGTATGCTGTTCATGAACAGACTACGCTTTCAGTTCTTAAACGCGGATGCGCGGTGCAGATCCATCAATCTTCTGCACCGCATGGCTCGGGTTCTTGTACCCGCGCCGGCTAACCGCGCCAAGCCGATCTGACCGGCCACACTGGAAGGCTACTTGGAGAACTTCTTCAGGTAGGCGATGACGTCCTTGCGGTCATCGTCGTCCTTGAGGCCGGCGAACGCCATCTTGTTCTTCGGCAGGAACTCCCTGGGGTTCTTGAGGTACTTCATCAGGTTTTCCTCATTCCACACCAGGCCTTCCTCACCTGCCGTCTTCATCGCGGCAGAGTAGTTGAAGCCCTCGATGGTGCCGGCATGCCGGCCGATGATGTCGTTGAGTTGCGGCCCGACGGTATTCTTCGCGCTATCGCCAACCTGGTGGCAGACGCGACATTTCCTGAAAACCTGCTCTCCCTTCTCAGCGTCATCGGCAATAGCCGGGCTCACCGAAACGGCCAAGAAAAGCAGCCCCATCAAGGTCTTCGCGTGCATTGCTCAGTTCCCCTCCGTCATTTCAGCGCTGATCATATCACTCGGAACCTGTATATTCGGCAACAATGCCTTGACCAAACATACAGGCTCGATGACTCATGACGCAGATGACACTCGATCGCAACCTGATGAGGTTGCCCGGCCGGCCGAGGCCGTGCGAAACATGACTGGTGGTGAAAGTGCCGCCAGAACAGCCCTGAGGCCAATATGTCGTCCATACAGCTTCCGGAGCCCAGCCCGGACATCCTGGCTCGCCGGGATGCCATCGTCACCAACCTGAAGGCGCTTGTCGGTGCGGATGCTGTCGTCAGCGACGAGGACGGCCGGCGCGCCTTCGAAACCGATGGGCTGACCGCCTATCGCAAGATGCCCCTCGCAGTCGTGCTGCCCCAGTCGACAGAGGAGGTCAGCGCGGTCCTGCGCTACTGCCATCAGAACGGCATCAAGGTGGTTGCTCGCGGCGCCGGCACGTCGCTCTGCGGCGGCGCGTTGCCGGCGGAGGATGCGGTCGTCGTCGGCGTATCTAAGATGAACCGGGTGCTCGACATCGACTACCCCAATCGCACCGCCGTCGTGCAGACCGGCATCACCAATCTCGCGATTTCGGGCGCGGTGGGCAAGGACGGCTTCTTCTACGCGCCCGATCCCTCGAGCCAGCTCGCGTGCACGCTCGCGGGCAATCTCGCCATGAACTCGGGCGGTGCCCACTGCCTCAAGTACGGGGTCACCACGAACAATGTGCTCGGCATCAAGATGGTGCTGATGAACGGGGAGATCGTCGAGATCGGCGGCCAGCAACTCGATGCGCCCGGCTACGATCTGCTCGGCCTCATCGTCGGTTCCGAGGGCCAGTTCGGGATCACCACCGAGGCGACGGTGCGCATCTTGCGGGCGGCTGAGCATGCCCGGCCCATGCTGCTCGGGTTTGCATCGGCCGAGGACGCCGGAGCCTGTGTCTCGGCCATCATCGGTTCAGGGATCATCCCGGTCGCCATCGAATACATGGACAAGCCGGCCATCGAGGTATGCGAGGCATTCGCC
>JAEVZQ010000415.1 GCA_023392135.1 Pseudomonadota bacterium
CTCGAGGGTGAGGCCGGATCCGAGGTCGAGTTCACCGAGGTGCTGATGGTCGGCCGCAACGGGGCGCCGAAGATCGGAACGCCGACTGTTGCGGGTGCCAAGGTCACGGCGGAGCTCGTGGAGCAGACCCGTGGGCCGAAGCTCATCGCGTTCAAGAAGCGCCGCCGCAAGAACTCGCGGCGCAAGAAGGGCCACCGTCAGGATTTGACGAAGGTCCGCATCACCAACATTATCGGCGCCTGAGGGCAGCCGACCCGACCACGAGGTTAGAGATATGGCACATAAAAAGGCAGGCGGGTCGTCGCGTAACGGTCGCGATTCGCATTCGAAGCGCCTCGGCGTGAAGAAATACGGCGGCGAGCGGGTCGTGCCGGGCAACATCATCGTGCGTCAGCGAGGCACGCAATGGCATCCCGGCGACAACGTCGGCATGGGCACGGATCACACGCTGTTCGCGGTTGCCGAGGGGAACGTCGAGTTCCGCACCAAGGCGAAGGGACGCGTTTTCGTCTCCGTGCGACCGCCCAAGCTCGAAGCGGCAGAGTAAAGCCGCACGGGACAGGCGGTGGCTTGTTGAAGGGAGATGGCAGGCCATCTCCCTTTTTTGATGTCCATCGCCATGCCGGGTCAGAAGCACCGAAGGCGCGATGTGCGTGTTCTAAGGACGAGCGTCACGCTGGCGCGCTGGACCCCGAATTTGCGGTCGCTTCCCCGGCCTGGAAATGGATGTGATTTGTGCCCGCTGAAGTCCGCCCATGAGAACGCAGCGACTGCTTCTGCGAGACCTGACACCCCGCGACGCCCGCCGGATCGCGATGCTGGCGAGCGATTGGGATATTGCGCGCATGACGGGCCGCATCCCGCACCCCTACTCCGAGGAGCTGGCCCAGCAGTGGATCAGCGATCTCGCCGAAGGGGAATTCGTGCAGGGCATCGTCAGCCAGGGCGTGCTCGTGGGCTTGTGCGGATACATGCCGGACGGTGATTCGGCCGAGATCGGCTATTGGGTCGGCAAGCCATGGTGGGGCCGCGGGTTCGCCACCGAGGCGGCCGGAGCCCTGATCGACTACTGCTTCAACGAAGCTGGCTTCGAGCGGGTCACCTGCGGCCATTTCGTGGACAACCCGGCATCCGGCCGGGTCATCGCAAAGCTGGGCTTCCGCTTCACGGGTTGGGACCGCGTCTGGTGCGAAGCCCGCCAGTCGGACGTCGATACGTTGAAATACGAGCGGCTGCGCCCGGCTGGCGAAGCCAGGGCCAGGGTGTCATGAAGTTTCTCGACCAGGCAAAAATCTACGTGAAGGCTGGGGACGGCGGTCCCGGCGCATTGAGCTTCCGCCGCGAGAAGTTCATCGAGTTCGGGGGGCCCGATGGCGGTGACGGCGGCAAGGGCGGAGACGTGTGGGTCGAATGCGTCGCCAATCTCAATACGCTGATCGACTACCGCTACCAGCAGCACTTCAAGGCGAAGAACGGCCAGGGCGGCATGGGCAAGAACCGCTCGGGCGCCAGGGGCGCTGATTGCATCATCAAGGTGCCGCCGGGAACGCAGGTTTTCGCTGAGGACCAGGAGACCCTGCTCGCTGACCTGACGGAGCCCGGTCAGCGCGCGCTGATCGCCCGCGGTGGCAATGGCGGGTTCGGTAATGCTCACTTCAAGACCGCGACGAACCAGGCCCCGCGCCGGGCGAATCCGGGCCTGCCGGGCGAGGAGCTGACGATTTGGCTGCGACTGAAGATTATCGCCGATGCGGGCCTCGTCGGCCTGCCCAATGCGGGCAAGTCGACGTTCCTGTCAAAAGTGAGCGCAGCCAAGCCCAAGATCGCCGACTACCCGTTCACGACGCTGTACCCCAATCTCGGCATGGTCCGCGCCGGCGACGTCGATTTCGTGCTGGCCGACATTCCGGGGCTGATCGAGGGTGCGCACGAGGGCGCCGGGCTCGGCACCCGCTTTCTCGGCCATATCGAACGCTGCCGCGTGCTGCTGCACCTTGTCGATGCGACCGAGGAGGACGTCGCCGGCGCATATCGCACCGTGCGTCGCGAGCTGAAGGCCTACGCTGCGGATCTCGAGAATAAGAAGGAGATCGTCGCGCTGTCGAAATGCGACGCCCTCGATTCTGAGACCCTTGCAGAAAAGCAGGAGGCCCTGAAGCGGGCAGCGCGCAAGAAGCCGTATCTTCTTTCTGCCGTATCCGGACAAGGCGTACAGGATATCCTTTATGCCCTGACGCATGTCATCTTGACCTCACGCGAGGATGAGCAGCTGGCGGAGCAGCCCGTCGAGGCAAGGGAATGGCGCCCATGAATCAGGTGGATGCGGATAGCGTGGCTGCCGGTGAAGCCAGCGAGTCCGCACGCGATTTTGGCCGCGCCGCATGGACCGAGGCGCGCCGGATCGTCATCAAGATCGGCTCCGCATTACTGGTCGACAGCGGCTCCGGCCGTATCCGCTCGACGTGGCTCAATTCTTTGGCGGACGACGTAGCAGCGCTGCGGCAGGAGGGGCGGCAGGTCGTGCTGGTCTCCTCGGGTGCCATCGCGCTCGGCCGACACATGTTGAAGCTGCCGCGAGGCCCCCTTCATCTCGAGCAGTCGCAGGCGGCCGCCGCCGTCGGGCAGATCACGCTGGCGCATTCCTATCAGGAGCTGTTCCGCGCGCGCGGCCTCACGACCGCCCAGGTGCTGCTCACCCTCGGCGACACCGAGAAGCGCCGCCGCTATCTCAACGCCCGCAGCACGATCGACACGCTGCTTGCCCACGGCGCTATCCCCGTCGTCAACGAGAACGACACGGTCGCGACGAGCGAGATCCGCTACGGCGACAACGACCGGCTGTCGGCCCGCGTCGCCGGCATGATCAGCGCCGATGCGCTCGTGCTCCTTTCCGATGTCGACGGACTCTATACCAGCCCGCCCGGCACGGACCCGCAGGCGCGGCGGCTCGATATGGTCCGCGCGATCACGCCCGAGATCGAGGCGATGGCGGGAGAGGCCGGCACCGAGCTGTCGCGCGGTGGCATGAAGACCAAGATCGAGGCCGGGCGCATCGCGCTTTCCGCCGGTACGGACATGGTGATCGCCTCGGGCAAGGTGCTGCATCCCCTGCGGGCGCTGCGTGACGGGGTGCCGTGTACGTGGTTCCTGGCGCCGTCCGATCCGGTGACAGCCCGCAAGCGCTGGATCGCCGGACAGCTCGAGCCACGCGGAACGGTCGTGATCGACGCCGGTGCGGAACGTGCGCTAATCGCGGGCAAAAGCCTGCTGCCGGCCGGGGTGACGCGCGTCGACGGCCTGTTCGACCGCGGCGATGCCGTGATCATCCGCAGCGGGGGCGGTCGCGAGATCGGCCGGGGCCTCATCGCCTATGCGCACGACGATGCAGCGCGTATCATCGGCCGCCGAAGCAGCGAGATCGCTGAACTCCTCGGGCACGAGGGGCGCAGCGAGCTCATCCATCGCGATGATATGGTTCTCAACCGGAAGTAACCGCCATGAACAGGCCGGATCGCAACATCGCGGGCGCGGGAACGGCAGATCTGATGCGCGGCATGGGGCTCGCTGCGCGAGCAGCCGCGCGCGAGATCGCGCTAGCTCCTCCGGCGCAGAAGAACGAGGCGGTTACGGCTGCCGCAAAGGCCGTTCGGGATAGGACACCGGCCATTCTGGAAGCAAACGCCAAGGACCTGGAGGCCGCACGCAGCAAGGGTACGACCGCTGCTTTCCTCGATCGGCTGACGCTGAACGCATCCCGGATCGAAGCCATCGCGCAAAGCCTCGAGGACATTGCGGATCTCAATGATCCAGTCGGCTCCGTCCTGGCCCGATGGGAGCGGCCGAACGGCCTCGTCATCGAGCGGATACGTGTACCGCTGGGCGTCATCGGCATCATCTACGAGAGCCGGCCCAATGTGACTGCCGACGCCGGCGCGCTGTGCCTGAAGAGCGGCAATGCAGCCATTTTGCGTGGCGGCTCTGAAGGCCGGCATTCGAGCCGCGCCATTCATGGCTGCCTGGCACAGGGCCTCCAAGCCGCTGGCCTGCCTGAAGCGGCCATTCAGCTCGTGGCGACGACGGATCGCGAGGCGGTTGGCGAGATGCTGAGGGGCCTCGACGGCAATATCGACGTCATCGTACCCCGTGGCGGAAAGAGCCTCGTTGCCCGGGTGCAGGACGAGGCGCGCGTCCCGGTCTTCGCGCACCTCGAGGGCATCTGTCACACCTACGTCGACAAGGACGCCGATCTCGACATGGCGCGCGAGATCGTGCTGAACGCAAAGATGAGGCGGACCGGCATCTGCGGCGCAACCGAAACACTGCTGGTTGACCGTGCTGCACCCGCGAACGTCCTGCCGTCCCTGGTGAAGGCGCTGCTCGATACCAGCTGCGCAGTCCGCGGGGACGAAGCAGCACGCGCCACCGACACGCGCGTCACGCCCGCCACGGAGGAGGACTGGTCGACCGAATACCTGGATGCCGTGATCTCGGTGAAGGTGGTGGACGGAGTTGATGGCGCGATTGATCACATTGCCTGCTACGGCTCCCAGCATACGGACGCCATCGTCACCAGCAATGCAGCCACTGCGGAGCGCTTCCTGCAGCGCGTCGATTCGGCGATCGTTCTGCACAACGCCTCTACGCAATTTGCTGATGGCGGCGAGTTCGGCTTCGGCGCGGAGATCGGCATCGCCACCGG
>JAEVZQ010000421.1 GCA_023392135.1 Pseudomonadota bacterium
CTCGATTACAGCGCGAAGATCACCAAGGAATTGTCGCAAAAGGTCCTGATCACGCGCTTTACGCACGTCAAAGGCTCATTCCAGCGGCCGGGACGGGTGGAGCTCGCAACCCGCGCATGGTTCAACGACAATCTGGAGAGCCGCAATTTCTACGTCCACGGCGTCATCGCCATCGTCGTCATGCTGATCACGCTCATGCTGACCAGCATGGCCGTCGTGCGCGAGAAGGAGATCGGCACGATCGAGCAGATCATGGTCACGCCGATCACGCCTTTAGAGTTCATCCTGGGAAAGACCATTCCCTTCGCGCTGATCGGTTTTCTCGACGTGGTCCTGGTCACGGTGGTCGGCGTCTTCTGGTTCGGTGTGCCCGTTCACGGCAGCCTCACACTCCTCTTCTTCGCGACGGCACTCTACCTGATGACCACCCTCGGCATCGGGCTGCTGATCTCGACAGTGAGCCGGACGCAGCAGCAGGCGATGATGAGCGCGTTCTTTTTCTATTTTCCCGCCGTGCTGCTCTCCGGCTTCATGTTCCCGCTCGCCAACATGCCCGAGGTGATTCAGTGGCTCACCTATCTCAACCCGCTCCGCTATTTCCTCGTCGTGGTGCGCGGCATCTTCCTCAAGGGCGTCGGCCCGGAGATCCTTTGGCCGCAGATGCTCGCGCTTGCGGCATTAGGTGTTGCCTTGCTGTGGCTCGCGGCGAGCCGTTTCCGCAAGACCCTGTCGTGAGCCTCGCATCCGGGCGGGGACTCGACGCGCAGTGAAGGCATGCACACAGATAACAGTTGACGAAGCATATTGCGATCGATAGTAAGTGAATAGTCACTAACTTGATGTGGAGCAGCGAGTGCCATGTTTCAGAAGCGCGCACAGCGAAGCGAGACGGCACAGGAGCACCTCGCCAAGACAATGCTGCGGTTGATTGTCGAGCATGGCCTGGACAACGTCACCAGCTCCGACGTCGTGAAAGCAGCCGGAATCACCCGTGCCGCGATGGTCCGCTACTGCCCGACAGTGGATGACCTGTGGCGCCTGACCGCCGAATTCATCGAACAGCGCATGATCGAGGCTTGGCAGCCCGTCCTGGCAAGTACG
The DNA here is from genome assembly GCA_023392135.1 of Pseudomonadota bacterium. Classification (GTDB taxonomy): domain Bacteria; phylum Pseudomonadota; class Alphaproteobacteria; order Rhizobiales; family Hyphomicrobiaceae; genus ZC4RG25. Next base: position 1,102 of record JAEVZQ010000421.1, read on the forward strand.
CAGTCACCAGCTGAGCGGCTGCGCGCGTTGCTCGCCATCCAGGTTGGCCTGATCATGCGCTTACCCGCCCTGCAATGGGTCCTGGACGGACAGAGCCTCCGTGGGGCGAATCCAGCCTTCCGCGAAGGAATAATTGCCTTACGAGCGCATTTCAGAGCGCTCCTATGCAGCCTCATTCGCGACGCCATCCGCACCGGCCAGTTTCCACCAAATCTCGATCCGGAAGGCGCGGCCCAGCGTATCATCGATGCTCTTCAGGGCAGGGTCGTGAGCTGGGCGCTGGACGAGGCCCAGGGCGACTCCGGCGAAGGGGCATGGGCTCCGCTCGATGAGCTACTGCGCTGCATTCTACGGGAACCTGGAGATGGCGCGGGTGGCTCATCCGGCAATGCAATTCCCGAAGAGGGCTCGGTGACGTATGCGTGCAAGAGAAGCCGCTGATCAGCTCAGGTCTGAAATCGTCGACGCCATGCAGTCGGTACCGGCGATTCCTGCCATTCATTAGGCCGCGCGAGCTGCGCGTCGAGAATAGAGCGGGCAGAGTATTTTCACCGAGTTTATGGAAATGAGTGGAGTTGTACAATGAGAAGTCGCGTTCGAAAAACGTCCAAGGTCGGCCTTACGACAGGCCTCATATTAGGCGCTGCTTCTATCCTTGCGGCTGGGACGGCGCCTGCTCAAGCTCTCGATGTGACCGTCAGTGGACTTCGAAACGGTAACGGCAACGTCGTCATTTGTATATGGCGCGTGCAGGACAAAGGTTTCCCGCACTGTGGGACGGGGCGGCCATTCAAGAAGCTGACTGTACCAGCCACTGCTCCTCACGTGGCGGTGAAAGACCTTCCTCCCGGCGATTACGCGATCTCTCTGTTCCATGACGAGAAGAAACGCGGCAAGGTGGAAACCAATTTCCTGGGAATGCCCACCTCGGGTATCGGGCTCGCCAATAATCCGCGGTTCGGACCGACAAGCCCGCCCACGTTCGAAAAAACCCGCGTCGTTGTTCCCGCTAGGGGGGCGCTCGACATCACGGTCAAGTATCTGTTTTGAGGAAGTTGGCGGACGCAGCATGTTCCGGCGCGCGCAGCGCCTCGTGCCGATGCCGGCCGAGGTGCAAAAAGTCCGGCCGAGGAAAATCACAAAAACCGGGACAACGACGATGAGAGCTCTCGCTTTGGTGCTCGCAGTAGCGTCCATCGTTGCGGCCGATCCTGCCGCCGCTACTGGAGCAACCATCCAATGGCGAATTGAGAATCCGTTTCGGTTCTTCATCGATAGCGAGGTGCTGGAGCCTCATCGCAAAGCCTTGGCGCGAGCTTCGAGCACGGATGGCACAACTTCCGTGCTCGCTGCCGAGCGCTGGCTCAGCATGCAATATCCACACGGATGGGCAGAAGAGGCGTTCAGGCGAACGTGCTGGCATCTCGTTCGTCAGGACCTCAGCGCTTGCGGCGGCCTGGCGAATTACATCCAGCCGAGATCGCACAGGATCATTGCACGCGTTGTGGCGCCGCAGCAGAAGGATGTGACATGCACGTGGCGTGTTCGAATGCGCGGCAGCCCCCGATCGACGGCGAAAGTCATTCAGCGCCCATGCAGTGCAGCTGTCGAAGTTGATATTCCCTATCCGATGGGGGCGGATTTATCCGTGTCCAATGATGGACAAATCCGTGCCGCAACAACTATTCGCGTAAATGACATCTTCATCGTGGGGCTCGGCGACTCCTATGCCTCGGGCGAGGGGAATCCCGATCGGCCTGTACGTTGGCGTGATGATCGGGTTGCCAGCTTCGGATCATTCGTCAGCGGGATCCGGCTCGACGGCTATCCGGAACGCCTGACGACGACGGTCGCATACGCCGGGCGCAAGGTTCACGGCCCAAGTGCGTTCTGGCTGAGCCAGCCTTGCCACCGATCACTTTATTCGTACCAAATGCGGGTCGCACTTCAGCTTGCGCTGGAGAATCCCCATCGTGCCGTTACGATCCTCGGCGTCTCGTGCTCTGGCGCGGTTATCGCTTCCGGCCTGCTGGCTCCGT
>JAEVZQ010000014.1 GCA_023392135.1 Pseudomonadota bacterium
CCGCAGCGATCATGATACCTCCGATGGCCACGGCGCCAACGCCGTTTCTCGGGTTTGCGGAAGCGGTGAAGCGCCGGGTGCACGTTCCCGTCGTCGCAGTCGGCCGTTTCGGAAATCCCGCTTCGGCTATTTCGGTCATCGAGGATAGGCGGGTCGATTTCATCGCTCTCGGCCGGCCGCTACTCGCCGATCCTGACTGGGTCGCGAAGGCTGCCGAGGGCCGCCAGGTCCGGCTTTGCCTTGCCTGCAATACTTGCGTGGATGGAATGCGCACGGGTCGGCCGCTCCACTGCCTTGTCAACGGACGGACTGGCCGCGAGCTGGCCTATTCGGGCAGGCCGTTGCGGCGCAATGGCGAGCGCATCGCAGTGATCGGTGCCGGGCCAGCCGGGCTGACCTATGCCGCTCTCATGGCCGAAGCGAACCAGGTCACCGTATTCGAAAAGGAAAAGCAGGTTGGCGGGGCCTTCCGCTACGCCGGGCTGGCGCCGCTGTTTCAAGGCGTCGAGGCAAATCCCGACAGCCTGATGGCCTATGTGCAGGGTTTGCGCACAGAGTGCGAAGAGAAAGGCGTGGAGATCCGGACTGGCTGCGACGTGATGATCGAGCCCAGACTTCTCGAAGGGTTTGATTACGTCGTAGTTGCCACGGGTGCGCGTTACCGCTGGGGGCTTGGAGGGGTCATCACGCGCCTCCTCTCGTCAGGACGCATCCGTCGCGATCCGCTTGCCCGGCTTGTACGAAACGATCGTTTCAGAAACTGGTTTTATTACAAGCTTCGCTACGGAAGCGGCCGCAACGCCATCGAACGGTTGTCCGGCAGGAGTTCCATCGAGGCGATCGGAGATGCGGTAAGCGCCGGAAAAACCGAGGACGCGATTGGGAGCGCATATGCTGCTGCCTTTGGGCGCCTCGACGATACCGCAGAGGGCCCGAAAATAGGCTGAGAGCTTAGCGGAGCGCGACTTTGGAGCTTGGAATGTAAGAACGGATCAAGGAGATTGCCGTCGAACTCCTGGTCCGCGATGGCTATCAAGGATTTCGCTTCCGCGATCTTGCAGAGCGGCTTTACCCGCGCGAATAGCCATTACTCTACGGCAACAAGCTCAATCCGGCCAAAGAGGTCATCGTCGACTATGTCCGCGAGACGCTTGCCGCCTGGGAGGAGAACTGGAGGACGACAACACCTTCGCGGAGGGAAGAAACGGACCAACGGGCCAAATAGTTTGGTTTCGTAAAGAGTGACCAGGATTGGAGCGTACCGAACAAATTTTCAATGAGCATTATTCGAACCTCATTGCGCACCTGCGTGAGCGCGCTCGAACCCTTTATGAGAACGATTCGATGGCAATCTTCGATCTTGCGCCACTCGCAAGGCAGACCACACGAAGGCTTACCCGCTCCAGGCGCTGACCGTTGGCATCTCGAGAAATCCTCGTTGCTGATGCCGGATTCTCCCAAGGGCGCCGTCCCTTCCAGCTCCGCTGCACCGCCGGACGCGCAAGGCCGCCGAATGCGTGCCGAGACAAGACCACGATCTAATGCGAGGATCATCGGCGGACAGGGCAGAACCGCTCGCCTTTCCCGATCTTCACGGGCGAACGCGGATGATCGTCTTCCCCGGGCGTCGTTCGGTCGGGTTGAACGCCGCGACGGCATCGTCAAGGGTCGAGATGGTGCCGATGTTTGTCCGCAGTCGTCCATCCCGCACGCGCTGGACGATCTCACCCAGTTGGGTCCTATCGGACTCGACAACGAAGTCGATCGCCAGGCCGTTCTCGGGTAGCGCCGCCACGGGGCCGACAACGGACACCAGCTTTCCTCCAGCTCGTATCAGACTGGCGGATCGTTTGCCGACGTCGCCACCGATGACGCCCCCGGCATCGACCGTTCCGCCTGACGAGATGGTCAGCGTACCGGTGCCGGCCTTGCCGACATATAGGTCACCGGAATTCTCCCAGATCGAACCCTCGCCCTTAATGATCACCTCGCCGGTGCCGCTGGATGAGGTTCCAATAGAACCGTCAGTATTGGAGACCTTCGCGCCGGTCGCGACGGTCAGGATGCCGGCGCCTTGGTTTCCGACGTCTAGGTTGTCGGAATTGACCCAGGCCGACCCCGCGCCCGTGATCATTACGACGCCGCTGCCGTTGGAAAGGGTTCCGATAGAGCCCGTTGTGTTGGAGACCACTCCTCCTGCCTCGACCGTCAGCGTCCCGGTGCCAAAGATGCCGACATTGAGGTAGCGGGAATTGGTCCAGACCGAATTCGCGCCCGTGACGGTTACGTTGCCGTCGGCACTGAAGCCGATTTCACCGCCTGAGCTGGAAACCGTTCCGCCTTCTTCGATGGTTAGGGTGCCGGTGCTAATATATCCGACATAGAGGCGGTCGCCCGCATCCCAGTCAGCCAGTAGAGGGGCCGGAACCGAGGGGCTTATGCCGCCGGTACCGGTCACCGACTGGGCATGGGCTCGTGGCGGTCCTTCCGTAAAGCAGAGAATCGCAGCAAGAGCCGCAGACAGATACCGTGATCGCCCATGCGGGCCTAAAGCGGCATTCTCCCGGGCCTCCGCACCGATTTCCCCGACATGACCGTCCCCTCCGCTCGTCCCGACTTTCGCCAGCGCTGCTCTCACCCCGAAACGCCAGCGTGCAGCAGATCTGCTGTCCGGGACTGTCACTTGCGCAACCCGTATGCTGAGCAGATTCTGGTGATCTGATGCAATAGGAATTTGGAGGGTGAGATCGTGGGTTTTCCGCCGATTTTGTCGGGCTCTGCCTTGCCGCCAGGACGACGTCCATTCTGCGCCGGAGCACGCCAGGACAAGAGATAAACCGCGTTTATGCGCGAGAATGGCGAGCTGACCGATCTCCGGTCACTCGTTCGCAACGCGCTCTATTCGTGTTTTGGTCCAGCTATCCCGACCCCGCCGTCATTCCCGCGGATGCGAGAAATCCAGGGCACGCCTCAGCAGGGGCGCAGGTCGAGGTCTTTGCCGGTAGTGCCCTGATCGCCGACGCAGAACCGCGGACCGGTGACCTGCGTGCTCACATCGATTATATCGGCGCCGCCTAACGGTTCAGCGCAATCACCAGCGCCTGCGGGTTGCCGCCGTTTTCGCCGATATAGCTCTCGAACAGGTTCTTGAGGAACGGGCTCATCCAGAAGCCCATGACCTGGGCGTCGCGCACGCGAAACGACTTGCCCTGCGGAATGAGCAGCCAGCGGACATCGTACACGGTGCCGTTCTGCAGGTGCACACGGCTGTCGACATAGACCCCATCACCCTCGCGCACCACCGGCGAGAGGATCTCGGCATGGCTGACGGGGTATTTCGGCGACTCGGTGGCTGCGTACCGCGCGATGAAGCGCACCATGCCGCCATAGTAGGTCTCGCGATCCGACGCCTGGAGGTGCGCCTTGTAGTCGCCGAGGGCGTAAAGCCCGATGGCAGGGATGTGCCCGCGATTCTGGATCACCTCCATGAAGTCCCGCTGCGAGCCCGTGCGGGAGGCGGCAATCAGCTCGCGCGCCGTCTGCTTCATGAACTCGACGGCTGGCTCCGACGCTCGGGCCGGAGCTGCGATGAACAGCAATGCGAACAGCGAGAAGATTGCGACCAAGCTGTGCCGGCTGCGACGCAATTCTGCAAGCGGGGCAACTTGAGTGGCCATTCCAATTCTCCCGAACAAGAAGCGAACCGACATAGACACGTTTCGGGCCCCGAGCAGCCAAGCATACGACATAACCAATTGGCAGCCGTTGCTCTCCCCGTCAACTGCGGCCGGTGCACACCGGTGAAGCCTCGGCACTCTTCATGTCTCCACGGTCACGGTGTAAAAACCGTTACCAGCTTGGTGGAATGGAAACGAGTCATGCCTTATGCGGAGGCCGGAAGGGCCAGAATTTACTACGAGGTAACCGGTCGTGGCACACCTCTCGTATTCCTGCACGAGTTCGCTGGCGATCACCGGAGCTGGCGGGAGCAGGTGCGGGCGCTCAGCCGGAATTTCCGTTGCATCACCATTGCGGCGCGCGGATATCCGCCATCGGACGTGCCTGAGGACGATGAGTCATACGGCCAGGATATCGCGAACCGTGACGTGATCGCCGTGCTGGATGCAGCGGGCATCGACAGGGCGCATGTCCTGGGCCTCAGCATGGGTGCGTACACGGCCCTTCAACTCACCATGCAGTTTCCGGACCGACTTCTGTCGGCGGTCGCCGCGGGGGCGGGTACCGGCTCCGACAAGGACACGCGCGAGCAGTTCCTTCGCGAGTCGGCTGCAACCGCCGACGGCATGGAGAAGGCGACGCGCCTCGCTGCCGAACAAATCTGCGTGAGCTCGACCCGGGTGCAGCTGCAGAACAAGGACGAGATCGGCTGGCGCATGATGGTCGAGCATCTGGCGGACCATCCGCCGAAGGGCTCGGCAAAGGTGCTGCGGAACGTGCAGGGTAAGCGGCCGTCGCTTTACGACCTCGAGCCGGAGCTTGCGGCGGTGAAGATCCCGGTGCTGCTGATCGTGGGCGACGAGGATGAGCCCTGTCTCGACGTCAACCTGTTCATGAAGCGGAACATGCCGGCCGCCCAGCTCGCAATGCTGCCCGGCTGCGGCCATCCCATCAACCACGAGGAGCCGGCCTTATTCTCCTGGCTCGTCGAGCGCTTCTTGACGAGTGTGGATCGGGGCACTTGGCAACCTCGCGATCCGCGCGCGAGTGCGTCTCTGGGCACTACTTTCGCGGCGATGCTCAGCGGACGTTGAGCCTTCGGCCGGGCGTCAAGCAGCCAGTGCTCGATCAACTGGCTGTGCGTCCGTAATCGGCGCAGTGTTTTCCCCATCCGGTACACACCGCAACTGCACTGGCGGGGTGGCGAACCGGAAGAATGGCAGCCCGCAGAACAGCAGCGACACGATCAGTCCTGCTGTGAGCTGCATGGCCACGAGCGGTTTTTCGAGCAGCACCCTCAGCATGTCCGGCTGCTCTGCGGCGGCAGCTGCAACCATCCCGAACGGCGTTAAGAGAAGTGCTGCCGCGGGTAGAACGAGAAGGCTCGTCAGCCACCGGCCTACCACGGGTGAGCTCTGATATTTCTTACAGCTCAAAGTGTTCGACGTCGTCATTGGCAGTATGCTTGTTCAATGCATCAAGGAATGTGCGGGGGCGAGCTCAGGATCTAGGCGCGAAAGCCCGTCAGCACCGCCACGCCTATCAGATGAGCCCTTGCCTGCCTGTTACGCAGGGAACAGGAATTTGCTGCTCTGCGTTAACCCCTGCGATCTATCTTGACGCATATAAAGATATCTTTATATGCTCGCTGCTGCACAGGAGAGGTCGATGTCGCGTGCGGGCGAGCTGGGGTTGGATGAGGCGGTTGCGGGGCTGAAAGCCGCCGCTGATCAGACGCGCTTGCGAATTCTGCTGCTGCTCGCCTCTGGCGAGCTCAACGTGAAGGATCTGACACGCATCCTCGGGCAGAGCCAGCCCCGCATCAGCCGGCACGTGAAGCTGCTGGGCGAGGGCGGCCTCATCGATCGCGTTCGCGAGGGAAGCTGGGTGTTCTGCCGGCTTGCCGACGGACCGAATGGTGAGTTTGCCCGCGCCATCGTGCAGGCGATAGACACCAGCTCTCCGGTTTACGTCCGGGACCGTCAGCGCGCCGATGCACTCAAGGGCGAGCGCGAGGGCGTGGCGCAGGCCTATTTCCGGACGCACGCTGCCGACTGGGACCGCATCCGTTCCCTGCACGTGTCGGAAGCGGAGGTGGAGGGAGCGATGCGCGACGCGCTGGGGATCGAGCGGGCGGAGCTGCTGCTCGACCTCGGCACCGGCACCGGGCGCACGCTCGAGATCTTCTCCGATATCTACGACCGCGCGGTGGGCATCGACGTCAACCAGTCGATGCTCGCCTACGCGCGCGCAAAGCTGCGCCGCGAGGGGCTGGACCATGCCCAGGTTCGGCATGGGGACATCTACAATCTGTCGTTCCCGGACGATGTCGCCGACGCCATCGTCATGCACCAGGTGCTGCATTTTCTGAGTGACCCGGGCCGGGCCATAAGGGAAGCGGCGCGCGTGCTCTCCCCCGGGGGCCGGCTGCTCATCGTCGATTTCGCCCCGCACCAACTCGAGTTCCTGCGGGACGAGTTTGCCCACGAGCGACTGGGCTTCTCGTCCGTCCAGGTCCGCCAATGGCTGGGAGAGGCGGGGCTCGTGCTCGAGCAGAGCCGGGATCTGCCGCCGCCGGCTGGTCGTGAGGCCGGAAAGCTCACGGTTTCGCTCTGGCTCGCGAGCCGCCCGAAGGTGCGCCGGGGGAGCGCTTCCCGCAGCTCCAAAGCGGTACAGTCCCTGGAGACGTCGCCATGACCCCTGAGCGTAGCAGCCGGCTTGTCGGCGCTGGAGAGATTTCCGTCTCTTTCGAATTCTTTCCGCCCAAAAACGAGCGGATGGAGGAAGCGCTTTGGGCGGCTGTGCGGCGGCTGGAGCCGCTATCGCCCGGGTTCGTCTCCGTCACCTACGGAGCCGGCGGGTCGACCCGCGAGCGCACGCACGCTACCGTCGCCCGGATCGTTCATGAAACCTCCTTGCAGCCCGCTGCGCATCTAACGTGTGTCGGCGCAAGCCGGGACGAGGTCGATGCCGTGGCACGGGCCTATTGGAAAGCCGGCGTGCGCCACATCGTGGCGCTGCGGGGCGATCCTCCCGCGGGCGTTGGAGCGCGTTACGAGCCGCATCCGGGTGGCTACGCCAATGCGGCCGCTCTGGTCTCCGGAATCGCGGGCCTCGGCGCCTTCGAGATCTCTGTGGCCGGATATCCGGAGAAGCACCCGGAAAGCCCGTCGCTTGCGCACGACCTCGATAATTTGAAGGCCAAGGTGGATGCGGGTGCCTCCCGCGTCATTACGCAGTTCTTCTTCGATAACGCGCAATATCTGCGGTTTGTCGAAAACGCCCGCGCCCATGGCATATGGTGCCCGATCGTTCCGGGGATCGTGCCGATTCACAATTTCAAGCAAGTGGCGGGGTTTGCCGCCAAAACGGGCGCAGGCATTCCAGCCTGGCTGGCCCGGCGCTTCGATGGGCTCGAGAGCGACCCGGCGACGACGCATCTGGTGGCGGCGGCCGTTGCGGCCGAGCAGGTG